>CALPMD020000009.1 GCA_943324575.2 Akkermansia muciniphila | reverse complement strand
GGTGACGATCTCGCCGAACACGAACGCTTGTTATTGCCCCAGCAACGATTGCCCAAGGAGTTGTTTGTGACAAATTCGTCACAAAGCGTCAGATTCGCCATCCAGAGGCACTTGGGTCAAGATCCAGATCGAACGGGAGTATGGCAGATCCAAGGATTTTTGGACAGCGAATTTTGATCTACGCGCTCTAACCGCGCGCGCTTTTGGGTTGCCGTGCCGCTGGGCTTTGCTAGCTTGCCTACGATTGATTGGGAAAGCTGATGAATGGCGTACTCGAACATCCCGTGCTTGTTTTGAATCGGTTCTGGCAACCGATCCATACCTGCTCGGTTCGCCGCTCGCTGCATTTGTTGTGCCTGGGCCACGCGCAGGTTGTGCAGGTGGAAGGTGAGGAGCGTTTCAATTCCCACGATCTTTCCTCGTGGATCTGCTATTCTCAAGAGCACCTAACAGCGGAAATGATCCACGGCGCGAGACTGGCGATCCGCCCGCCGAAAATCGTCGTCCTTTCCAAATACGACCGCTTGCCACGGTTGGAGGTCAAATTTTCCCGCCGCAATGTCTTTCTGCGGGACCGCTTCACCTGCCAATACTGCACCCAGATTCTACCGGAGGCGCAGCTCAATCTCGATCACGTCACACCCCGCGACAAAGGCGGGCGCACCACTTGGGATAACATTGTCACCTCCTGTTTCCGCTGCAACACGCGCAAAGGCAACAAACTGCCGCATGAGGCCAATATGCACCCGAAGTGCCAACCCATCGCCCCGCGCTGGCGACCGCTCTATGGCATGCACGAAAACGGGCTCGGAGATGAAAGCTGGGGCCACTTCCTGCACCATGAGCGTACCGACGGCCGGCGCTCTGCCTGATCACTTGCCGCCAGCCATTTGGTTGAGCAGCTTTTGGTTGAATTCGTCCGCCATGTTGTAGCCCAGACGGCGCAACTGCTGATCGAGTGCGGCGATCGTCACCATCCGCGCGGTGTCGCGCCCGGGACCGACGGGGATCTCCACATGGACCACCTGCTGGCCCAAAATCTCATAGGTCTTTTGTTGTAGGCCGATGCGATCCACCTCGTTGAGATCGGCCTGCGGCTTGAGCGTAACGACCAGATCGAGACGCTTGTCTGGACGGATCGATGCCAAGCCGAACAAGTTCGCCACGTTGATGATCCCGATGCCGCGAATCTCCATGTAGCCGCGCGAGAGGTCTGGCGAAGTCGCCACCAGTTCGCCGCCCACATACTTGATGCGCACCATATCATCAGCCACCAACGAGGCACCGCGCTCTAACAGGCCGATCGCGGTCTCCGATTTCCCCGATCCGCTCTTGCCGACGATCAGCACCCCCACCCCACGCATATCGACCATGCAGCCGTGCAGCGTGACGCTGGGCGCAAACTCATGCTCCAGCCGGATCGTCGCCGCATTGAGGAAATTCATCGTCACCTGCGACGTGTTAAAAACCGGGATGCGGTGCTCCCTGGCCACTGCTGTTAGGCTTTCGTCCAAGGTCGAGCCGCGGGCGATCACGATGCAAGGAATCTCCCGATCACACATCCGGCGGAAGCGATCGACCCGCATCGCCTCGGGCAGTTTTTTCAAGTACGACAGCTCGGAATTACCCAACACCTGCACCCGCTTCTTGGCGAAGTAGGAAAAGAAACCCGCCAGCGCCAGACCTGGACGATTCATGGCGGGCTCGCTGATCAAGCGATCGAAACCGACCCGCTCGCCGTGCAACTGCAGCCCCAGTGCCTCCGCGTGGGATTCGTAAAACTTTTCGACCGAAATCGAGGCGACCGTCTTCACTCGTGGTGGCATGGCCATGACTCAAACAGATCCCCCACCCCACGGCACGCGAAATCTAACGATGGATTTTAGTGGCTGGCGCAAGCCGGGGTGCTGCCGTGTGGCCTGCTACAGCGAAACTGGCAAAGCGGCGTGGAACAGGCCGGCGAAACTCCTTAAAAAACGCTCGTTTCCAGACTAAAAACGCTCGTTTCCAGACTAAAAACGCTCGTTGCCAGACCAAAAACGCTCGTTGCCAGACTAAAAACGCTCGTTGCCAGACTAAAAACGCTCGTTTCCAGACCGAAAACGCTCGTTGTCAGACCGAAAACGCTCGTTGCCAGACCGAAAACGCTCGTTGCCAGACCGAAAACGCTCGTTGTCAGACCGAAAACGGGCGCCTTGGAGTCCAGTCGATGAGGCGCGAAACAAAGGGAATGGGATGTGTTCGTCAGAGTTACTTGATTGACTTGAATACCCAACGGGAGGTCGGCTTACCGTCGAGTGGCAGGTTATAGGTCAAGCTGTAGGTTTTTGTGGTGGCCTCATAGTCGGCCTGCCAAAAATCGTTGCCATGGAGGGATTGATCGAGCGGAATGAGCTTTCCAGCCACCTGTTCGTAGAGTCGGTATCCATCGGCAATGGGTAAGCCGTCAAATCGGATCGGCACATAACCCACGCCGCCCTTGATATCTACAGTGACACTGGGCCTCAGCCAAGGAATCACGCGATTCGGCAATCCGATATCTGCCCACGAACTTGGTAGCTTATTGGCGAGATCCTTTACGGCATTCATGGACACAAGCGGTTCTTTCGCGTGGATGATGATCGGGTAGCGGTGTGTCACGGTACCTCCAGAGGCGCTGACCGTGAGATCATTGCCGATCGCCTCGCGATGCACGGTCTTCCATGAGCGGGGTGCTTCGACAAGGTGTGTGCGGAGCGCTTCGTTGGGGCCGTAGTAGTCTTCCGCGATGCGCGGCACGTTGATCCACTCCACATCCATCTCCACGCGGTCGCCGGGCTGGAATTCCGTGACATCCTTCGGCGGCACCATGACGCAGTCGATGTCCAGCCTGCCATCTGGCAAGACGTTGCCCACGATCAGGGAGATCGATGGCTTGCTGATGGTCTTGCCGCCAAAGGTCGCTTTGAACGAGCGGATGATGAACGCACGGCTCGCTTTACCAAAGTTTTCACGTCCGGGCGGGAGTTGGACGTCGGCATCGGGATAGGCGACCCACCAAGGACCTTCGCCTGTGAGTTCGAGATGGTCGACCATGAGATTACCGGGCTTGGCTTTAGCCGGAGCTTGGTGTTCGGTGATCAACCCGTCGCGATTGCCATAGGCGACGCGGGGCGTGACAAGTTTATGGGTTTTTCCCATTTTGAAAAGCCAAGCACCCTTGGTCGGGAAAGTACCATTGAAGTCATAGGATTGCTCGAAGTATGTCCTTACGTAATCGTCGCTACGCGGGACTCGCACCGTGCTCTTGAGCTTCACTTCACGTGAGCTGCCGTAGTGTCCGTCATAACGCACGTCGCTCAAGCAGGGGCCGTGGGACAAGTAGGAGGTCTTGATCCCATTCAATAAAAGTTGCTTGCCAGCGGAATCTTTGAGGCCAAGCCAATCCCCCCCCCATCCGGCTTCACACCAGCCCCACTTCGGCCCTTCCTTCCCATTCCTGATAAGCATGCCACGATTATCCGTGATGATGTTATCGGTCAAGCTGAAGTCCATATCCAAACAGAGGGTCTCCCCCCATCCTCCGACAGCGATTTGATCCCAGCGGCCATTGCCGCTGTTATTGCCCCAGCGCGCATCGCTGGCGAGTGAAAGCTGAGCATGCGTGGCCTGCGGCAAGGTTCCATAAAAGCCGTAGGGGACTCGCATCATGTAAGTGGATTTGCCCACAGGTGCCGGAAGCAAGGTATAGGCGCGCAGATAACAACCTAGTCTATAATGGTGCCAATTCTTGCTGAGTTGCACCGGAATGCCCGTGGGCGTTCCATCCGCGCCGCAAAGGATCGGGCAGAGTCCCGTCATACCGAAGGGATAGGTGAAGTCCAGTAGGAATGGAATACTGCCGTTTTTGACGCTCTTGTTTTCGACCTCGATGAGAAACTCATCGTATTCCCGCAAATCCTCGCATTTGGTGCCATCCCAGGTGCGCTTGGGATTTCTAACTCGTGTGACGTGACAATTATTGTTCGCCTCGAACTGGACAGGGAAATCCTGATTGAGAAGACGGACGGCGATATCCTTCTGCGGAAGCCGCCCTTCTAACACATCGCAAGTGAGGCTAACCCTTTTGTGTTCACCTTCGTTCCATTCGCCTGTCACCGCCTGCTGCGCGTGCCAGTCGTGAGCATGACTTTTCAAGCCGACACTGATTTGGGCGTTGGTCCAGAGCGGTGGCGTGAACTTGCCGTTATAGACATCGAAGTTCTCTTCAAAAACCAGACCGTTGCGAGCATCGATTTTGGTGGGTTGCGAGGCATGCGCGGCGATCTCCTGAGACGTCACTGCCCGGTCCCAGATGCGAATTTGATCATAGGTGACTGGGGCTGTTTGGCGCTTCCCGTCGGCCCGCTGACCGATCTGCAAGGAAGAATTCGCCGGTGTGCGTGCCCGCCCGATCTTCTTAGTCCCGACAGCCTTGCCGTCGATGTAAAACGTCATCGTCTGGCCTTCATAGGTGAGCGCCAGAAGGTGCCAAACATCGGGTGTGAGCGGAGCTGGGTTCTTAGAGACTATTTCGTGACTATTCTCCTTGTTGCCACCGATGTTCATCGAGGCAGTCACCGTATTATTGGGATTGAGGGTAAAGCCGTAGTTGCCATCCACATCGTTGCTTTGGTTCCTGCACAGAATCCATGCTGGGTATTGCGCCGGCGGATTGGCTTCAGGAAATTTGAACCAACATTCGACCGTAAAGTTCGAGGGGTCGTGATCTTTGGAGTTGGCCAAATCCAAGGTGGCAGATGCCACAGACCAACCTGCTCCGGCGACACCCTTGGCGGCAGCATCGCGAGACACGAAGCGCGGCGTCATGTCAGCCGTGAGCGTCAGGCTGTCGGGCCACGCCACGAGATCCAGTGATGCGCTGCACCCAAGCACGTTCCCGGCTTCGTCGGCGAATTGCACATCATTCAAGCTGAAATGCTGGACCAGGCGCGCGGATTCCCAAAGGAATGCGTCTGACATCCGGTTGCCATCAACCCTCCGACCTGCGGAGCAATTCACCGCGCGGTAAACCTTGCCATCCAACTTAAGTTGGATCGACAATTCAGCGGGAGCAAGGTCGTCGAGTCGTTCCGTACCCGCGGCGAGGGCCTGCGAGTAATCGCAATTGTCATTGATCAAGCCAAAGCGGGCCTTGGAAAGGCGGTCTACATCCACGCTGAAGCCGTAGTAGCCCGTTTCGATGCTCAGGATATCAGGGGATGCATCGCCTTTGATCTTGCGCCACCCGTTGGGGAAGTAGCCGAAGCTGAAATCCTTGGAGGTCGGCACTGCAGCGGGGCTTTCGGCGGCATCACTTTTTCGAGCAGCGGGAAGAGGTGATCGGGCGAAGTGGAGAACGAAAAAAACGGCACATCCTCCTAGGATAAGGAAGGCAAGCGAATGAATAGGACGGATTTTCATAATGGGTTTTTAAGACAAACAGAACATGAGCTAAGCCCTGCAACGGGCTACCAACGGATCGCCGCGGCGGCCCAAGTGAGGCCCGCACCAAAGACGACGAGTACGATATTGTCCCCGCGCTTGAAGGCTCCCGTGCGGCTTGCTTCATCAAGCGCAATGGCCACTGCGGCGGCAGAGGTGTTGCCGTACTTGTCGAGGTTGACGAAGACGCGCTCGTTCGGCACGGCGAGCCGGTCGGCAATGGCATCAATAATGCGCAGATTCGCCTGATGGGGAATGACGCAGGCGATGTCTTCGGCTTTTAGGCCGGCGCGCTCGATGACTTTTTCGGCTGCCTCTTTCATGCGAGTGACGGCGTGTTTGAAGACTTCCTTGCCCATCATGGTGAGCGAGAAAAGGTGGTCGTTCACATTGCTGCTGGTGATCGGGCAAGCGCTGCCGCCACCGGGAATATTGAGCAGATGGGTGAGGTTGCCATCGGTACCCATCTCGGTGGCGAGGATCGCGCCTTCGCCCGGTTCGGAGCGCCGTAAAACAGCGGCACCAGCACCATCGCCAAAGAGCACGCAGGTCGTGCGGTCTTCCCAGTTGGTAACGGTGGAAAGTTTTTCAGCGCCGATGATGAGGGCGTTTTTGAAAGCGCCGTCGGAGATGAGGCGCTTGGAAATTTTCATGGCGTAGAGGAATCCCGAACAGGCGGCAGAAATGTCGAATGCCACGGCGCGATTCGCGCCGAGGATCTGTTGGACATAACAGGCGGTGGCCGGAGTCGGCGTGTCGGGCGTGATGGTAGCAACGATGATCAGCTCGACATCTTCAGCGGCGAGGCCGGCTTGTTCCAGCGCACGCTTGGCAGCGTAGGAAGCCATGTGGGAGGTGAACTCGCCTTCCGCGGCAATCCGGCGCTCCTTGATGCCGGTGCGGGAAGTGATCCACTCGTCGCTGGTGTCCACTTGGATCGCAAGCTCGGCGTTGGTCAGGATTCGTTCCGGCAGATAACTGCCAGTCCCGGCGATGCAAACTTGGATGGCGGAAGTCAATTCACTCATACGGGCGGGACAGTGGAATCCCCGAGCGGATGCCACAAGCGCGAAGTGAGATTCCGAACTAAATCTACAGCTCTGCAGGAGCTGCCACGGGAATCACGGCCAAGGCCTCGAGGATTCTGACATTCACGCCGGTTTCGACGGTTTCCAAGCCAACGCGGATCGCATTGCGAACGGCCAGAGCCGAGGATGAACCGTGAGCGATGATGACCACGCCATTGACGCCTAACAGCGGACTGCCGCCGTAAGTTTCATAGCTGCTTTTCGCCTTGAGCGCTTTGAACGCGCCCTTGGCCAACATCGCACCGGCGATGCGCAGCGGATTGCCTTGGATCTCGGTTTTGAGCCACTTGGAAACCGCCTTGGCCGTGGCCTCGATGGTCTTGAGCATGACGTTGCCGACAAAACCGTCGCAGAGCACAACGTCGAGTTCGGTTTCAAACAGATCGCGGCCTTCGACGTTACCGACGAAGTTGATGCCGGGCGTTTCCTTGAGGAGTTTGAACGCTTCCTTGGTGAAGGCGGTGCCTTTTTCGTCTTCTTCGCCGTTGGACATCAGGCCGACTTTGGGCTCTTTCACGCCGAGAACCCCGCGCGAAAAGGCGGTGCCCATCACCGCGTAGGCAACGAGGTGGTGAGGTTTTGCCTCGGGATTGGCCCCCGCATCGAGAATGTGGCACAAGCCATGTTCGTTGGGCAGGGCGGAGGCGATGCCGGCACGATCGACGCCGGGCAAAGTGCGCAGCTTCAACGTCGCAGCAGCTACGGCAGCTCCCGTATTTCCCGCGGAAACAAAGGCATCAGCTTGCCCTTCTTTCACCATGTCCATGGCGATGCTGATGGAGGAAAGTTTTTTGCGGCGCACGGTTTTAGCACCCGGTTCCGCCATACCGATGACCTCGGGCGCATGAATGATGCTGACGCGAGAGTCAGTCAGATCGAGCCCTTGTTTTTTGCATTCCTCTTCGAGCTCTTCACGCACCCCCACCAGATACAGGTGCTGCAGCTTCGGGTAATAGCGCAGAGCGTCGATGGCTCCTCCGATGTTTACTGCGGGGGCGTGGTCCCCACCCATGGCGTCTAAGGCGACTTTCATGCTAATTTGAGAATACGATTACGCAGACTTTAAAATCGAAAAAGGCAACGAAAAATTACCGCCCGAGGAAACCCCAGAGCGGTAATCAAAATGAATCAACACGTGAAACGCTTTAGAGCGCTTCGACGTCGAGAACTTGGCGATCGCGATAGTAGCCACAGGACGGGCAGGCAATGTGCGATGGCACTTTACTGCCACATTCTGGGCAGCTTTTAAAGATCGGTGCACGCCAGCGGTTGGCGCCGCGGCGCATTTTTTGACGGCTTTTGGATTGGCGGCGCTTTGGTACGGCCATGGTCTTGTGTTCGGTTAAGTTGGGTCCTTGAGGTCCTTGAGGATGTCGAGAGCAGACCATCGGTCGTTACTCTCGGCGCGGGGGGGAGTGGGTAGCCCATCTTCTGCCGGCTTGTCCACTGATAAATATCGAGAATCGATTTCGCACTTCTGCGGGACGTCTCCATCCTCGCACCGCGGATCCAGCGGGAAGTTGATCAAAACCTCTTCGCGCAAGGCGTCCGTGACGTCGATCTCCCCTTCCCTTTCAATCTCCAAAGAGACCGCCACATTTTCCAGATGAATGCTTTGAATAAAAGGATGCAGCGTCCTAACGCAGGTGAATTCAAACGCAGCGGACAGCGATCCCGTGAGCAGAATTTCGGAGCCGAAGCGCTGCGCCCACAGCTCATATTTCAGCGGCCCAACGGGCTTCGCATCATCCTCTGGGAGGTCAAAAATTTCTTTGGGCAATTCTCCGGAAAGCGCCTTTCCCTCTTCGGGTAAACTGGAAAGATCGATCAATAAATGTCGTTTCATAGGCCCAATGTAACTTCTCGCCGAGCAGCGCCAAGCTGGAATTCTTTTCCTGGCCATTCTCGACCCTGCGGCCTGCAGTCCAAGAGGATTCGTTCCCTCGCAAAGTCCCGCACCTACAGCATTTAAAGGCCTTTTCGACCCGCTCGAATGCCACCGCCCTTGTCTGTCTTTCGAAGGAGGTCGACCACGATCCTAAAAGGACGTGCACACCGATCCATTCCGTTTGATTGAGAGGTGGTCGGTTTGTGTCTTCTTTGACGGCAAGATCACCCATAACCTGCTCAAAAAAGTTCGGGCCTTAGAAATTTTTATCACTGTTTTTCAGTGCTTTGTGAAAAAAATGACGTATGCTTGTCCTCAATCTTACAAAATTTAGAATTTTTTTTAAATCCCCCCTCACTCCGTCGCGATCTAACAGTTTTTCAAATATTTTTTAGTATCCGGCCGCTCTCAGAGCCGGCTTGCCAATCGCCGCAAGGCCTAGATAATGGCTGCTGTTTACAAAGTAAACACGTCGTCCAAAGCACAATATATAGTATTGTGAATAATTTGTGGATACCACATGGCGAAAAACAGATTTGACCTGATCGATGGATGTTGTCAGTTTTTCAAGTCGCTGCGGTTGCAGCTACCTTCCCAGACTCATCCGCTTTCCTTTTCCCTCAAATTGTATGTCCACCATCACCTCCGCCACTACTACCACCGTCGCACTAGGAAACCGCACCTTCTTATTGGATCGCGAAAAAGCCGAGCAAGCCTACGCCAGTAAGAGAGTGATCAACGGCAAGCAAACGATGTTCTTCAACATCCTCCCACTCAAATACCAGTGGGCGTACGATCTGTACAAGACGATGAAGAACAATCACTGGGAGCCCGAGGACGTCACAATGCAGAAGGACGTCGAGCAGTGGCGCTCTGATGAAATCTCGGACGTCGAACGCTGGATCATCAAGATGGGCATCGGCTATTTCTCGGCGGCCGAAGGGATTGTCGGCGACAACGTGCTGCACGTCGTCCGCGAAGTCGTTACCGCACCTGAACTTAAACTGGTGCTGGGCCGCCACGCCCACGAAGAAAACATCCATGCGGATTCGCTCGTTTACATGATTTCCTCACTCGGAATCAACCCGCACGAGTGCGAGGCGATGTTCGAGGATATTCCTTCGATCCAAGCGAAAAATAATTTTGTCGTCTCCAACAGTCGCGCCCTCCGCCGCGATGTAGATCTCACGATCACGGCCAACAAGCAGGCTCTGGCCAAAAACATTTTCATGTTCGGTCAAGTCATGGAGGGCACTCAGTTCTACGGGCTGTTTGGCATGATTCTGAGCCTCTACCGTCAGAACAAATTCCCAGGCATCGGCCAGATGTTCCGTTACACGCTGCGTGACGAGTCAAACCACATCGAGGTTTTCCGGAACCTTCTCATGGATCTCATCGATGAAAATCCAGACATCTGGACCGAGGACTTCCGCAATGACCTCCGCGACACGATGAAAGAGGGTATCACCCTCGAGAAACAGTTCATCCGCGATTGCCTCCCCGTGGCAGGCCTCGGGCTCAACTCGGTCGATTTCGAAACCTACATCGACTATATTGCAGACCGCCGACTGACCTCTTGCGGCCTCGCCCCGCTCAATGAATCCGTCTCCAACCCTTTCCCTTGGCTCGCCGAGATGATGGACATCAAAAAGGAGACCAACTTCTTCGAAGGCCGAGTCACCGAGTACCAGAAAGCCTCCGCACTGGGCTCGGTGGATGATGACGAACTCTGATCCCTCCTATAACCCTCCCGTTTTTTAAATTAAACCTTCTCTTCTGCAAATGTACCGCTCTGTTAATACCAACGAAGATCTCCTTCTCAAAAAGGTCATCACCGATCGCTTCTCCACCCCCACCATGGAACGCGGCTACGCGTGGCGGGATATTCTCCCATCCGAAAAGCGTGCTCCCATCGCCGACATCATCGTCACTCGCGGCACCACGGACACCCAGTTTTCATTAGAAGATGTCGCGGACGCCATCGGTGATTCTCTGGCTGACTTGCTGATTTCACGCAGCCACGATGAAAATTCCATCTTCTCCGACGTCAACCGTCAGTTCGTTTCGGACGTCGCCCACAGCGTTGCAAATTCGCTGACCAAGTCCCTCGACGAGGGTGGCCGCCTGCGCCTATCCGAAGCTGACCTCTATCTCCTCATCGAAAAGGCCCTACTCGAAAACGAGGCCTACGACGTCGCGAAGTCCCTCGCCTTCCGTCGTTCGATGGAAAAACACGGTAGCGTCGATGTCCACGCAGGCCCGAATTCTCTGCCCGTCCGTCTCATCCGTCGCAGCGGCAACGTCGTTCCTTGGTCTGAAACGAAAATCGAAATCGCCGTGCGCAAGGCTTTCCTCACCATCAAGGAAAACCCCGAGCCTGCCATCGATATCGCAAAAGGCGTGACTGACCGAATCCGCCGCGGCGACCAATCCTTCGTCCACATCGAAGACGTTCAGGACATGGTTCAAGAAGAACTCATGCGCCAAGGTTACTTCAAGGCTGCGGAACACTATATTTTGTATCGCGCCCAGCGCTCGCGTCTTCGCATTGAAGAAGAAGCCAACGCCGAGGATCCCAATCAGGAACTGATGGTGACCATCACCTCGGACGAAGGCGTGTCCTCGTTCTGGGATGGCACCGATCTCCGCAAGCGCATCGCCTATGCCTCCATCGGCCTTAGCCTCAACCTGACGGATGTCGAAATCGAACGCGAGCTTCGCCGCTCCGTCGGCACGGAGATTTCCGAGAAGGATCTTAAGAACACCATCATCCTCAACGCCAAGGCTCTGATCGAAAAAGACGCCGACTTCGCAAAATTCGCAGGACGCATTCTCCTTTCCTACATCTACGAAGAAGTCCTCGACTGGAGCATCCTCAAGGACGGCATCGACAAACTGAAGCAAGCTCACAAGGTCGCCTTCAAGTCTTACCTCAAATACGGCGTCTCCATCAAACGCATCAACCCCGAATTGCTCGAAGTTTACAACATCGACAAACTCGCCGATGCGTTCGACCCCACGGCCGATCTCGACTTCGACTATCTCGGCATTCAGACCCTCTACGATCGTTACCTTGTCGTTGACAAAACGGGCAACAAGCACCGCCGCATCGAGACCCCGCAGTTCTTCTGGATGCGCGTCTCCATGGGTCTCTTCAAGAAAGAGGAAACCAACCGCGAAGAGTGGGCCATCCGCCTCTACAACCTCTACAAAGGTCGCCGCTTCTGCTCCTCCACACCGACCCTTTTCAACTCGGGTACGCTCCACAGCCAGCTCTCCTCCTGCTACCTTTACAAGGTCGACGACTCCATCGAATCGATCATGTATCGCGGCATCGCGGAAAACGCCTTCCTCAGCAAGTGGGCGGGTGGTCTCGGTGGCTCATGGACCGCAGTCCGCGGCACCGGTGGCTACATCCAAGGCACCAATGGCGAGTCGCAAGGCATCATTCCTTTCCTCAAACTCCACAACGACCAACTCGTCGCCGTCAACCAAGGCGGCAAGCGCCGCGGCTCAGGTTGTGCGTATCTGGAAACGTGGCACAACGACATCGAGGACTTCCTCGAGCTCCGCAAAAATACCGGTGACGAACGCCGCCGTTGCCACGACATGAACACTGCGAACTGGGTTCCCGACCTCTTCATGAAACGCATGGAAGAGCGCGGCACCTGGACGCTCTTCCGCTCCAACGAAGTCCCCGATCTCCACGACCTCTACGGCAGCGCCTTCGAAACCCGCTACTGCGAGTACGAAGCGATGGCCGCCGAAGGCAAAATCTGGTCCCGCCAGATCGCCGCCCTCGAGCTCTGGAAGTCCATGCTCAAAACGGTCTTCGAAACCGGTCACCCATGGATCACCTTCAAGGACCCTTGCAACGTCCGCTCCCCGCAAGACCACTGCGGCGTCATCCACTCCAGCAACCTCTGCACCGAGATCACCCTCAACACCTCCGACGAGGAAACGGCCGTCTGCAACCTCGGTTCCGTCGTGCTCGATACGCACATCACGGCCGATGGCGCGCTCGACCACGAGATGCTCAAGGAGACGATCACCGTCGCCATCCGCGCACTGGACAACGTCATCGACATCAACTTCTACCCCACGGTTGCGGCGAAGACTGCCAACACCCGCCACCGTCCCATCGGCCTCGGCGTCATGGGTGTGCAGAACGCCCTCTACAAGCGCAACCTCGCCTTCGCCTCGCAAGCGGCCATTGAGTTCAACGACGAGTTCATGGAAGCGATCGCCTACTACGCCTACAATGCGTCCAGCGACCTCGCCTCCGAAGTCGGCACCTACTCCAGCTACAAGGGCTCCAAGTGGGATCGCGGCCTCCTGCCACAGGACACCGTCGACCTTCTCGAATTCGAGCGCGGTCGCAAAATCGATGTCCCACGCGGCGGCAAGATGGACTGGACTCACGTTCGCGAAAAAATCGCCAAACACGGCATGCGCAACTCGAACGTGCTCGCCATCGCCCCCACCGCGACCATCTCGAACATCATGGGCACCACCCCCTGCATCGAGCCGAACTACAAAAACCTCTACGTCAAATCCAACCTCGGCGGCGAGTTCATCATCCTCAACTCCGAGCTCGTCAAAGACCTCAAGAAACTCGGCCTCTGGAACCAGGACATGCTTGACCAGCTCAAGTACTTCGACGGTGAACTCGACGCCATCGACGAGATCCCCGAAGCTCTCAAACTCAAGCACAAGACCGTCTTCGGCATCGATCACGAATACATCATCGACGCCGCAGCCCGCCGCCAGAAGTGGATCGACCAAGCCCAAAGCGTCAACCTCTTCC
>CALPMD020000008.1 GCA_943324575.2 Akkermansia muciniphila | reverse complement strand
CGTTGGGCCTCGCCGCCTGAGAGGGTGTTGAGGGGTTGGCCGAGTTTGAGGTAGCCGAGGCCGACTTCAACCAGCGGCGAGAGCAGCTTGATGACTTGTTGGTGACGCTTGGTGTGGGCGGCGCTTAGGCCTGTGGCTGTTGAGTAAAAGGCAATCGCATCGACAACGGTTAGATTGAGGATGTCATCCACGGATTTCCCCAGGTAGAGGTAATCGAGAGTGGAGGATTTGTAGCGCTTGCCGTTGCAGTCGGGGCAGGTGACGTAGAGGTCGGAGAGGAACTGCATCTCGACTTTTTCGAAGCCATTGCCCGCGCAGCGGTCGCAGCGGCCATCGCCCGAATTGAAGGAGAAGAAGCCGGGCTTGAGGGCGGCGGATTTGCCCGCGTCGGTTTCACAGAGGAGTTGGCGGATGGGATCGAAGGCGCCGAGGAACACGGCGGGCGTGGAGCGCGGGGTGCGGGCGACGGCAGTTTGATCGACGAGTTCGACGCCGCTCAGGTGCTGGGAACCGAGGAGTTCCTTGATCGGTGCGGCGTCGTCATCAGCTTCCTGGCCGAGTTTGCGAGCGAGATTCAGATAGAGAACATCGTGGGCGAAGGTGGATTTGCCAGAGCCGGAAACACCTGTTAGCACGGTGAAGAGGCCGAGCGGGAGGTCGACGTTGAGTTTTTTGAGATTGTGGCGGGTGGCTCCTTTGATTTGGAGTTTCGCCTTGGTGGGCTTGCGGCGCTTTTTAGGAATGGCGATGGATTTCGCGCCAGAAAGCCAGGGCAAGGTGCCGACCGTGGACTTTTTGGAGGGAGAACCCTGATAGATGAGGGTTCCGCCGAAGGAGCCTGCGCCGGGGCCGAGATCGACGAGGTGATCGGCGGCGTGCATGACGGCGGATTCGTGCTCGACGACGACGAGGGTGTTGCCCTTGTCGCGCAAGCCGTGCATGACGCCGACGAGGCGGTCGATGTCGCGCGGGTGGAGGCCGACGGTGGGTTCATCGAGGACAAACAGCGTGCCTGTTAGGGCTGCGCCGAGACAGGTGGTGAGATTGACACGCTCGACTTCGCCGCCTGATAGGGTGCGGGTGGTGCGGTCGAGGGTGAGATAGCCGAGGCCGACTTGATCAAGATAGCTGAGGCGGGAGGAGATTTCTGTTAGGACGAGATGGAGAGTGGGGTCGGGGGAGTCGTGGTCGTGGATCAGGTTAGAAAACCAAGGGAGCAGGTCGCTGATCGAGAGGGACCAGAGTTCGGGCAGGGTTTTGCCGCCGACTTTGAAGCAGAGTGACTCGGGCTGGAGACGCTTGCCGCGGCAGGCGTCGCAGGTGGTGTAGGAGCGGTAGCGGGACAGGAAGATGCGGACGTGCATCTTGTAAGCCTTGGTTTCCATCCAGTCGAAGAAGCCTTTGACTCCGTACCAGTCGCCGGATTCCCAGAGCGCTTCGAGTTCTTCGGGGCTTAGATTGTCGGTCTTACGGTCGCCGTAGTAGATCCATTCCTGTTCGTCTTGGGAGAGGTCTTCGAAGGGGCAGGTGATGTCGATGTCGCGCTCGCGGCAGTTGCGAAGGAGGTCGCGCTGGCATTCATCGCCGCGCTCGCCTTGGAAGGGCTTGATCGCTCCTTGTTTGATGGAGAGCGATTTGTCGGGAACGGCCTTGTCGAGATCGATGCCGATGATGCGGCCGAAGCCGCGGCATTTTGGGCAGGCGCCGAGTGGGCTGTTGAACGAAAAGAGCGCGGCAGATGGCGCGCGGAGGGTGAAGCCGGTTTTCGGGTTGGTCCAGCTGGTGGAGAAAGAGCGGGACGATGATGCGCCTTGGATGGAGGCGTGACCCTTGCCGAGGGTGAAGGCGGCTTCAAGGGCCTCGCGGAGGCGCGCTTGGTTGTCGGGGGTGAGTGTGAGGCGATCTTGAATGACCGAGATCTGAGATTTGAAATTTGAAATTTCCGAAGGCGGCTCGTCAGTGCGCAGGGTCTTGCCGTCGATGAGAACGCGGAGGTAACCTTGGGCGTTGAGGAAGGGGAAGAGTTCTTCGGCCTGGGCGTCGGCGGGAACTGGGATCGGGAAGGTGATGAGAATCGGCTGGCCCGCTAGGTTTTCGGTGGCCCATGCGGCGGCGGATTCGGGTGAATCGGGCTGGATGGTTTCGCCGGTGTAAGGGTCGTAGCCGATGGCGAGGCGGGCGAAGAGCAGCTTGAGATAATCATTGATCTCGGTCAGCGTGCCAACGGTCGAGCGGGTCGAGCGGACGTGGTTCTTCTGCTCGATGGCGATGGCGGGCGGGATGCCATCGATGTGATCGACGGCGGGCTTGTCCATGCGGTCAAAAAACTGGCGGACGTAGGGCGAGAAAGTTTCGACGTAACGGCGCTGGCCCTCGGCATAGAGGGTGTGGAAAGCGAGAGATGATTTGCCCGAACCGGATGGGCCAGTGACGACGGTGAGCTTTCCTAACGGAATATCGAGATCGAAACCTTGCAGGTTGTGCTGGCGGCAGCCGCGCAGAAGGATGGCTGGCGGCAGCGAGCGGAGCGCGGATTTTTTGTCAACTTGAGGCACGCCGCAGACTAAACGGGGAATGGCCATTCGCCAGTGGAAGTGTGGGAAAACGCCGTGAAAGATCTTCGCCGCCCAGTCCTCACTCGTGATGCATTATCAAATCAACGAAATGCTGCGGATCACTCTTGGTTTGTTCAATCTCGTTTTGAATGAGAGAAATGGCAGCAGGATCGTCATCCCCTGTGAGGTGCTCGATTGTTTTTTCGAGGCCGTTAATATAAAATTCGGCGTGGGGGGAAAAACCCTGTTGGAGTTCCTCATCAATGCGCACCTGATTTTCTAAGTGTTCATTGAGAATGGCCTTCAACGGCTTGGCTATATCAAATTCGAGTTGGGGGTTTTCGGGAATTCTGAAACCTTGGCTTTTCCAATCTTCGACCACCCTGCTGAGGGATTCCATGCGGCTCTCATCATCATTGTGATCCAACTTGCGAATTTGACGTTTTGAGTCCCTTTCAAAACTCGACATATTCTCTTTCAAGCTTTTCTGGTTGATTGCAACGACCGGCAGCGAGCGTTCTTTCATCATTTTCCGGGCACGGTCGAATAGTGCGGCGACATCATATTTTGGCGCTCTTGCAATGGGCGCGACAGGCTCTGGATTTGGAGTTGCGGTCTCCTCGGGCATCGGCGTAGCTGTAGGCTCCACAGGGGGTGGCCCTACAGAAGCAGGGCTCACTGAGATTTTGGGCTCTGGAGCCACGGGTGGAATCTGCGGCTGCGTATGGTCTGCGACAGATGGGGACAGCTCTGTTACTGGCGTCGCTTCGGGGATTTTCTTGTTATTGGGGATTGCCTTTGGTTTGGGAGTCGCCTTTGGCTTGGAGGTTTTATCTGTCTTGGGAGCCGAGGGGGAGGCGACGACTGCGGTTTTCAGCGTGGCGGGTTCATAGGATTTCCTAGAGTTGTAAGCATAGGCCACGATGGCGATGACGATTGCCGCCACTACAAAATAAGGCATCGCCGTGTTGGAGGATTTTTCCTTTGCTTGGATGGCGTAGACGGGTGTGGGTGCATTGCGCCGGATGGAAGCCGCGACTGGGGATGCAGCAATCGCCTGCAAGTCATTTGCCATGTCACGGGCATTGGCGTAGCGGGCAGCGGGCAGCTGCTGGGTCGCCCGCCGGATGATGTCGTCGAATCGCACATTGCAGTGAGCGATCAACGAGGCTGGGCGCTGATCGTCGGCCGGCAGTTTACTCGTTAGCAGTTCATGCAGCAGCACGCCAACCGAGAAAATATCGGCACGCTGGTCCACGGAGCGCGGGGATTCAACCACTTCTGGTGCCGTATAATGAGGGGTTCCGTAGACCAGTTCCCCCTCGAGCACCTGGCGATCGATTGGGCGAGCCAGCCCGAAATCACCGATTTTGGGCATGGCGCTCTGGTCGAGAAGAACATTGGACGGCTTGATGTCGCGGTGAATGATGCCGTTGGCGTGGGCGTGGGCCAGCCCTTGGCAAATCCCCACGACCAAGCGGATCACCTCGGTGGGATCGATGGCTAGGCCGTTGGCCGAATGGAATAGCGATTTGCCCGGCACATATTCCATGATGATGAAAAGCATGCCGTTGACCTCGCCGAAATCGAAAACGCCGATGAGGTTTGGATGATTAAGGCGTGCCATTGCTTTGGCCTCTGCCTCAAATCCTGCACAAAACCCCGCATCTTTGCTCAGCTCTCTGGGCAGTATCTTTAGGGCGACCTTCCGATCGAGCGACTTTTGCACGGCACAGTAGACTGCGCCCATCCCGCCGGTGGCGATCAGCCCCTGAATTTCATAGCCCGGGAATAACGGCGCGAGCTCGGCAGGATCCGGCGCGACAAAAACGACAGGTTCTAGGGAATCGCTCATGGATGCAGGTGGGCCGATGTGAGAGTTTATGAAGCGACTTATCTCTATAGTTCGTTTGATTTCAAGAATAATGATGCATCGTTGTATGCTGATGCATATTGCGTGCCATGGCGCGCTTATTTCAGGGCGAGCAGGGCGAATTCTTTATGGTGGACGCTGAGTTGCTGGAGGCGCTGGGTTTTGAATCCGAGGGCAGCGAGTGAGGCGAACCATTGCGCTTTTTCGGCAACTTGTGAAAGATCCGTCAGCTTGAGAGTGATTAAGACGCCGCGGATGCTGGGCGCCATTTTGCAAAAGCGAGTACACTCCTTGAGGACTACTTCGGGCGATTGATTCATGTCCGACATAAACCAAGTCACGCCTTGGCCGAGGTCGCGCTTGCTGGTCAGCGCGGCGGGCTTGCGGCAGTGGAAAAACCAAGCTTGGTCGCGGGGAGCGGCTTCACGGAGGGGGATGGCAGAGGCCAGCACGACATCGGCCATCTTCGCGGGGTCCACGCCGATGACCGAAGCACCGCGGTCTAACAGCGCCAAGACCACGCCGCCTGGTGCACAGCCTAGCTCTACCACGATGTCATTCGCGGTGAACTCCAAATCAAAAAAGCGGGCCGCCTCTTCGAGTTTCAGCCAAGCCCGCGAAGGGGACTCGGCCGGCATGGCGATGCCAGCATCACCCGCAGGATCGGGGCTGAGGAAAGGCGCGTGGCGGTGGATTCCCGCCCAGAATTCGGTAGGGCCCAGTTCGACGATGGTGCCAATGAGTTGGCCGATCGTGGGGCGTTGGGCGGGTGTGTCCGGCTGGATGCTTTGCATCTTTCGGTCATGGAAACGGGCGTGGTGAATTTGGGACGCGGCTTGGGTGGCGTCGATTCGTTCGATCGCGGCCTCGCGAGTGGTCGATTTTCCTAGCGAAAGACAGAGTCGCCGCGAGGTGCCGAGGGCGACATCGAGTGAATCGATCGAGAATGGTGCATCGGCTTTGAAGGTCACGAAGCCACGGCGTTGGTAGCTTTGGCGCCAGCCCAGAGCCTGGCTTTCGGCTTCCAGCTTGAGCGCTTTTTCAGAGCCTGAGTTGCAGAGGGCGAAGAGGTACTCCGTCTCGATCGATGGTTGAGAGATCATTTCCAGTCCACGGCGACTTCGGCCACGCGGCCGCTTTTATCGTCGTATTTGAGCAAGTTGTGTTCGATGGCGTATTCGTGGACGCACTTGGTGACTTTGACGTCGAAGGCGCAGTACTCGGCGATCTTGCGGAGTGGGGCGAAGTCGCCGGATTTTTTGTGCTCCTGCCACCAGCGCAGGGCGTCGAGTCCGTCGGCCGTTTTGCCCGTGCCGAGCGAGGCTGAGGCGACGGAATCGAGCTTGAGGCGGAAACCGATGATTTTTTCCAGCTCGACCATCATGTCGAGGTTGAGCGTTTGCTCGGCGAGGGTGTGGAAAACGTAGGGCTGCAGGACGGGATAGTCGAACTGCAGGTGGTTCCAGCCAACGACGAGGTCGGCGCGCACCAGTTCTTCGCCGAGCTTTTCCATCTCGTGTTCATGGTAAATCTCGTAAGTCCCGCGGGCGGTGCTGTAGGTCACGCCGACTGAGACGCCCATCTTGGACTTGTTGGCAAAGCCGCCCACATCGCCGAAGCTGCGCTGGGTCTCCAAGTCGAAATAGACGATGTTTTTTGCGGCCACGCCCAATGGTAGCGGAGGATGAGGGTGCGCGGCAAGTGCGATGGCGCGCGTTGCTCGTTCAGTTTGGTTTGCTCTCCGTGCCGTTGGGCGGCAGCGGCATGGAGCCGGAGACGTTGCCTCCGCTGGCGCCCTCGGGAGTCGCCGTGGTGGGCACTGCGTTGGCGGGTGGCTGGCCCGCGGGGTCTATGACGGGCAGCGGCTCGCCGACGCCAGTCGCCGGGCTGGGCAGCGGAGGATAGACTTGGTATTCGTTGGGCGAAGCAGGGTATGGCTGAATGACGGCTTTCGGATCTTCCAGCATTACCGCTGGGACGAAGCCGACCTCACCGCTGTCCAGCTCCACCTTGACGTAGCTGCCGCTGATAGAAATGACCTTCATCGAGGTCGCCCGTTTGAGGGCCTTGTCCGCATCAGTGTCGCCGCTGGGGGATTTTTTGAAAAAAGCGGTGTTATCGATCGCGGCTTGGACGAACTGGCCGGGAGTGAATCCGGGAGCCGACTCAGTCTTTGCCAGTTGGCTGCTGCCAGGTTGGCGAAGCGGGTCAAAGCTGCTGCTGGAGATGGGGTTCATCGTCGTATCACAGGAGACAAGGCTGACGAGGGCCACAGCGGCGGAGGAGACCGATAAGCATTTCATAGAATGGCGGGATCATGCCACATCTCCTTCATGTGGTCAATGTCATTTCCGAAGCACCCGCAAGCCTACTGGCTCTGGCGGACGATCTGGTTCTTTTCGTCGAGCAGCAGGTTTTTGGAGGCCACCGGCGTCTCGGAAAGGGCAAAGGCCATGATGGCGACGCGTTCGCCCGCCTTGATCAAATGGGCAGCGCCGCCGTTGATCAGAATGTGGCCTGTACCAGGCTTGCCAGGGAGAATGTAAGTTTCCAAACGAGCCCCCGTGGTGATGGAAGCGACGAGGACTTTTTCCCCTGCCCAAAGGTCCGCCGCCGCCATGAGGTCGGTCGGGATTTCGATACTACCTTCGTAATCGATATCCGAGCCAGTGATCATGGCACGATGTAATTTGGATTTGAGGACCTCGCGGAACATGGCGGAAGGAAAGGTCCTGCCGCGCCGCCGTCAAGCGCCAAGAGAGGCGGAGGAAAGAATCGGTGCCGCATCATCGAGCTTGCAACCGCGCGGCGAGCGACCTACCAAGCGCTGTCGGCGCAATGCCGACACTCTTTGGGAGGCCCTTCGCTGGGGCAAGAAATTGATGGGGAAGCCGGTGTGATTCCGGCGCGGTATCGCCACTGTGATGTCGTTTTTGCGCAAGCAAGACGGCCAGCCAGATTGCCAGCCTAGAGGGATTTTCGAACGTCTGCGAATCACAGACCTTGAAAGACAACCAATGCTACAATTACCAACGCCTCTCAGAGGCTCATGTCGGAGTGCGCTCGCACTGCTCGCCCTATTTGCCCCGTTTTCCGCTCATGCAGAGGAAACGCCGCCGCTCGAACCGCTGATTGTCTCCGCGCTTCGGGTGCCGCAGGCCGCTTCCACAGTCACCTCTGCGGTGACCGCGTTGGATCCCAAGGAACTCGAATCGCAAGGCATCCTCCAGCTCCGCGACGCGCTCAACGCCTCACCCGGCGTCATCTCGACCTCGACCGGCGGCCAAACCGGAGCACTCGGCAACCTGTTCATTCGGGGGACTACCACCAACTACGCCCAACTCGTGGTCGATGGAATGCGCCTCAACGATGCCAACAATCTGCTGGGACATTTTCTCGGCAGTGCCCGCACCTATGATGTCGGCAACATCGAAATCCTTCGTGGTCCACAGGGCGCGATCTACGGTGGCGAATCGATCGGCGGCGTGATCTGGATCGAGACCCCCCATGGTTCAGGCAGTCCGCACGGCTCCACCAGCGTCGAGGCGGGCTCCTTCGGCTCGTTTGCCGCACACGCGATGTTCCAAGGCGAAACCGACAAACTTTCCTACTACCTCTCCGGCGGCTACGAGGAAACCGACAACGATGCCCCGCGAAATCATTTCCAGCAGGCCAGTTCCGCCCTGCGTGTCGAAGGGAAAGTCGATTCCATCTGGACAGTCGGCACCACGTTCCGCTCCATCGACTCATCCGGCCAAGATCTCGACACGTCGATCAACAAGGACAGCGATAGCCGCTTGAGGAGCGATCTCAGCACGGTTTACGCCGTCGGCAAAATCTCCGACTGCTGGACCTCGCGCTTTAACGTCGGTTATTATCAAGAGTCGTACGATCAGAATTATACGGATCCTTGGTCCAGCCTCCCGAGCAGCTACTTTTCCGACCTGCGCGCTGGCAGCTTCTCCACCGATCAGGAAATCACCCTCGCCGACAATCTCCGCCTCCTCGCAGGAGCGTTTGCCCACCAAGACAGCTTCGAAAGCACCTACAGCCCACCCGACCAGCAGCACGACCGCTACGGCGCCCATACCAGCCTGGAGTGGAATCTTATCGAGCATTTGACTGCCACCGGCTCCCTGCGCTGGGAAGACTACGACACCGATGGCCAGAAAACCACCTGGCGTCTTGGGTCCATCTATAACCTTGTCTCCACCGGCACCCGCTTCCGCAGCAGTATTGGCACGTCCTTCCGCGCTCCGTCCTACATGGAGTTATTCTCCAATTATGGCGGGAATCCCAACCTGACGCCAGAATCCGCGCTCGGCTGGGAGTTTGGCGCTGAGCAGAAAATCGGCAGCCACCACACACTGGAAACCACTTGGTTCAAAAACCAAATCTCCGACCAAATTGGCTACGGCACCGCTTACCATAATGTTGCCGGGGTATCCACCACCGATGGTCTAGAGCTCGGGCTGCGGGGCAACTGGCTGGATAACGCGCTCAACTACCGCCTCGCTTGGACCTACCTCCACCATAGCCTCAGCGACCAACCGCGCAATGCCGCCACCGCCTCCATCGACTGGAAGCCAACCGCCAAATCGCTCATTGGCATCGGTGCCACTCACCTCTCCGAGCACTCTTGGGGCGGCGATTCCATTGCATCCTACACCCTCGCCCGCCTTTACAGTTCCTACCAGTTAACCGACAAAGTGAAGCTCAACGCCCGCGTCGAGAACGTCTTCGACAAGAGTTACCAGCTCGGCAACTTCACGAACTATGGCGACCCAGCCGTCCAAGGTGCGGGCACCGGCATCTACGCGGGATTCACCGTGGATTGGTAGTAGTGCCAAAGCTTGGCGACCTAGTGGCCCAAGAAAATCTGTCTCGTCAAACTTTGCTTGGGTGATTTTAAGCGGAGTTTGATACAGACATTATTCCGCTTTGATATTTCTCAGTAGATTTTACGGCAGATCTTAAAATGCAACAACTCGGTCACGAGGTTTAATTCGCCACAATCTGAGCTTCGTGAACCAGCGCGCGAAGGAGCTCCACTAGGGCAAATCATCGCGGAACTGCGCCGTTCACCCGATCTTCTCGGCCAAGAAGCGGAGCAACAGCGACATCGCCACTCGCGCCAAGGCGGGATTGTAGCGCGTGCCCTCGTCGCGGAGGAACGCGTGCGCCGCGTTGAACTCGTGCCACTCGAAATCCAGCCCCGCATCGTCCAAGACGCGGAGCACCTGCCGCCGCCCTTCCAGCGGAATGTGCGGGTCCTGCCGGCCGAACACAAACAGCAGCGCCGCCTCGATCGAAGGTAGCCGCTCCAGCGTATCGTCGCATTTCCCGCGACCCAGATTTCCCGTATGCAGGTCGGTCGGGTAAAACGCTGCGACGGCCTCCACCTGCGGGTGCAATCCCGCCCGCACCGCCAGATGCCCACCCAGACAAACGCCAAAGCTGGCGATCCGCCCCGTGCACGACATGTGGCCCAGTAAAAACTTCACCACCGCATCCGTATCCTCATCGTACGACGCGATTTCCTTCTCCGTCTTGAGGCTGTTGCCCCGCGCAGAGCCCTCGGCATCGTAGGCCAGCACCGTCCCCAGCGGCTCGAATTCGTGATAAACCTCGGGCACCGCCACCAGATACCCCTCGCCCGCCAAAGCCGCCGCCATCCGCCGGATCGGCCCCGTCGCTTGGAAAATCTCCGAGTAAAAGACAACGCCGGGATAAGTCCTACCGCCATCGGGGATGAAAAGATGCACCCGCATCGCGCCGCGGGACGTATCGAGATCGACAAAAGATTCAGCAAGCGTGGCCATGGCCAGAGTCTCCTCATTTTAGATCTCACCAATCCAGCAAAACTGGTGGCGATCTTAACGGAACTTCACGCCAAGGTTTTGGACGAGCGCTTCGAGGACTTTCTGGTGGGCAGCGTCGATCTCCTCAGTTTTAAGGGTACGGGTTGCATCCCGATAGAGGAAACGGTAGGCGACGGACTTGCTCGCTGCGTCGATCTTAGCGCCGGTCGGGTCGGTGAAGACGTCGAAACACTCGGCGGATACGAGCAGCGGCTCGGCGATCTTGGCGATGACGGCTTCGATCTGCGCGTTGGCGGTGGTCAGCGGGAGTTCCATCGCGGCGTCGCGAGAGGAGCCGGGGAACTGTGGCAAGTCTTCGACGTGGCTGGTGCTGTTGAGGAGTTTGCGGAGCTTGCCCAGATCTAACTCGGCGACGTAAACGGGCAAGGTGAAGTCGAGTTCGCGCTCGCGAGCAGGCGTGAGGCGGGCGAAGACGCCGAGCGTTTGATCGTCCACTTTGATGTCGCAGCCGAGAACAAAGCCGTCGCGCTCTTTCGGCGCAAAGCGGACTTCGCGGCCGCCGATCAGGGCGGAGATGAGGCCCTTGAGATCGTAGAGATCGGCGCTGCGGTCGGCTTGCGACCAGCCAGTGGGCAGGGCGGAGCCGGAGAGCAGAATGGCGAGCGTTTCGCTTTCCTGGTCCTTGGCTTTGCCGCCGCCCGCATTGCGGAAGACGCGGCCCATTTCGAAAAAGCGCAGCGACTTCGCCTGTTGGCGGACGTTTCTAACGGCCGATGCGACCAGACCGGGGACGATGCTGGGGCGCATGACGGCGTGGTCCTCGCTGAGCGGGAGTTTCACGCGGATGATGTCGCCGTCTTGCAACGGGCGCTGGGGCAGCGCGTCGGCGACTTGTGCGTCGGCGATGAGTTTGATCGTCTGGCATTCGTGCAAACCGAGCGCGGCGAGGCGGCGGCGCAAGACCATGTCGGCATCGTAGGCGGCATCGACTGGACTGGCGGGAACGAAGGTGCCGCGGAAGCGCGATGGCACGTTGGCGAGGCCGTGGACGCGGGCGATTTCCTCGACCAGATCGATGTGACGCTGGAGGTCGGCACGGAACGATGGTACATCCCATGTCCCATCGGCCAGTTTCGTTAGGCCGAGGCGGGTTAGAATTTCTTCGGCGTCGGCGAGGGCGATCGAGCTGCCCATCAGTTGATCGAGTTTTTTAGCGTCGAGTGCGACGGGCTGGGTGAGCACGGGGGCTTCACCTGCGACGAGCGTGGTGGCTTCGGCCGTGCCGCCTGCGGTTTCGAGGATCAATTTCACCGCGAAGGCAGAGGCGGTTAGAATGCCCGCTGGATCGACACCGCGCTCGAAGCGGTAGGAGGAGTCGGACGAAAGCGCGGTGCGGCGCGAGGTGCGGCGGATGCCTTGCGGGGTGAAGTAGGCGGATTCTAGCAGGATGTCGGTGGTCGTTTCTGTGACACCGCTGTCGGCTCCACCCATCACACCCGCGAGCGCGAGCGCGCTACCCGAGGCGTCGGAAATGACGAGGTCGTCGGTGGTGAGTAAGTGCTGGGAGTCGTCCAGCGCGAGGAAGGCTTCGCCCTCACTGGCGTTGCGGACGACGATGCCACCGCTGAGTTTCGCCGCGTCGAAGGCGTGCAACGGTTGGCCGATCTCGTGGAGCACATCGTTCGTGACATCGACGATGTTATTGATCGGGCGCAGGCCGATCGATTCTAGACGCTGCTTCAGCCAAGCCGGGCTTTCTTTCACCGTGACGCCTGAAATGCGGACGGCGGTGTAGAGCGGGCAGGCGGCGGGGGTATCAATGCGGATTTCTGCAGTCGCAGCAGCAGTTTTTGCAGCGGGGATTTCCAACGGCAGCAGTGGGGTTTTAAGAAGGGTCGCGAGCTCGCGCGCCATGCCGCGGTGGCTGAGAAGATCGGGGCGGTTTGGCGTGACTTCGAGTTCTAGCAGAACATCGGAGTCGAACAGCGACTTCACCGACGTGCCGATTTCAGAATCGGCTGGGAGGATGAGCAAGCCATCCACTCCCGCAGGCAGGCCGATCTCGGACGCGCCGCAGAGCATGCCTTTCGACTCCACCTTGCGCATGATCGTCTCGCCGATGGTGAAGCCGCCGGGCAACTCCGCGCCGGGAAGGGCGCAGGGCACTTTATCGCCGACCTTGTAATTCTGTGCGCCGCAAACGATCTGCCGCAGCGTGCCTTCGCCCGCATCGACCTGCGTGACTTTCAATCGGTCAGCGTTCGGGTGCTGGACGGCTTCCATGACCTGGGCAACGACGATTTTTTCCGAAGTGATGCCTTTGGAAATGATGCCTTCGACTTCGACACCGGCGAAAGTGAAAAGGTCGTCGATTTCCTTGATCGATTTACCGGAAAGGTCGAGGTGGGTGGCGAGCCAGTTGAGAGAGACGTTCATTTGAGAAGAGATGAATAAAGCGAAACGCGGAGGCGCGGATGTCGCAGAGAATAGCGCGGAGATTTAGGCGAATTGCTTGAGAAAGCGGGCGTCGTTTTCAATGAGGAGGCGGATGTCTTTGATGCCCCAGCGGATCATAGCGAGGCGGTCGAGACCCATGCCAAAGGCGAAGCCGGTGACTTTTTCGGGGTCGAAGGCGTTGTCTTTGCGGGACTTGTTGATGGCTTCAAAGACGGCGGGGTCGACCATGCCGCAGCCCGCGACTTCGATCCAGCGGGGGGCTTGGCCCTTGATCTGGAGTTTTACGTCGATCTCGAAACTGGGCTCGGTGAACGGAAAAAAGTGCGGGCGGAAGCGGACTTCGGTGCTGGTGCCGAAAAGCTCGCGGAGGAAATATTCGAGCGTACCTTTGAGATCGGGCAGCGAAACATCCTCACCGACGAATAGGCCTTCGAGCTGGTTGAAAACGGAGAGGTGGGTCGCGTCGATTTCGTCGCGGCGATAGGCGGAGCCGGGCGCGATGATGCGGATCGGCGGCGTCTGGGTTTCCATGGTGCGGACTTGCACGCTGGAAGTGTGGGTGCGCAGCAGTTTGCCGGAGTCGAAGTAAAAGGTGTCTTTTTCGTTGCGGGCCGGGTGATCGGTGGGCGTGTTGAGTGCGTCGAAACAATGGAATTCGTCCTCGATTTCAGGGCCATCGGCCAGCGCGAAGCCCATGCGGCGGAGGATGCCGATCGCTTGGTCGCGGATCAACGTCAGCGGATGCAGCGAGCCGACGGGCAGTTGGCGGGCGGGCAAAGTGACGTCGATACCGACCAGCGCGGCGCGGTCGGCGATTTCGCGGAGCGCGAATTGTTTTTCCTCTAACGCGGCGGTAATCGCGGTGCGGGCGGCATTCAGAAGCTGGCCGACGGCGGCCTTGTCCTCTTTGGGCACGTCTTTGAT
>CALPMD020000007.1 GCA_943324575.2 Akkermansia muciniphila | reverse complement strand
TCGCGCTAACATGCTTTAAAACTCCTGATGGTTTTGACCTGTCCGGCTTCATCAAAAATTTAAAAAATCAATATGGTTTTCTGATCAACGGCGGCTACGGAAAAATCAAAGGAACCACTTTCCGAATCTCGAACATGGGCAACGAAACCGAGGCTACCATGCAGGAACTCATTGATGCCATGGACTCGATCCTCGGCTGAGGCACTTATTCTGAACGTTCATGAGGCGGGCTCTTCGAGATGAAGAGCCCGCTTTTTTTGATTTAGGATTCTTAATTTCAAAGAGTTGGCAACGTGGCGAATGAAAGGATGATTGCGTGAAGCGATGGATTTGAGATAGGATTCAAGGGTGGATTTACCTGAATCGATTTTCTCCGAAGGGGTCGCGCCGTTTGATTGCGTGGCTTTTGTGGGTGGTTATGAGCCCAGACGTTGCGGCATCGCTACTTTCACCCATGACCTATGCGAGGCGGTGAGCGATTCAATACCTGGAGCGGAGTGCTTCGCCGCCGCCGTGAATGACCGGGCCGATGGCTACCCTTACCCACCGCGGGTGCGATTTGAGATTCCCCAAAACGATCTCGCCACCTACCGGCAAGCGGCGGATTACCTCAACACCCAACGCACCGAGCTGCTCTGTGTCCAGCATGAGTTTGGCATCTTTGGTGGGCCCGCAGGCAGCCACCTGCTGTCCATGCTTAGCAAGGTAAGAATGCCAATCGTGACGACCTTGCACACCGTTCTAAGCGAGCCCAACCTCGAACAGCGCCACGTGATGGAGGAACTGCTGCGGCTTAGCACCCGATTGGTGGTGATGGCCAGTAAGGGTGCAGAGATCCTGCGGGAAACCTACGGCGTGCCCGATGAAATGGTCGACATCATCCCCCATGGCATTCCTGACACGGATTTTGTCGATTCGGATTCATTCAAAGCCCGCTTCAGCGCTCAAGGGCGCACGGTGTTGCTAACCTACGGCCTATTAGGTCCGGGCAAGGGCATTGAGTATGTAATCGAAGCCCTGCCCGAAATCGTGAGCAGGCATCCGGACGTGGTCTATCTGGTGTTAGGTGCCACGCACCCACATCTGGTAAATCGGGAAGGAGAAAGCTACCGACTGAGTTTGGAGCAACTGGCCGAGGATCGCGGGGTGAATGAACACGTCATGTTTTACAATCATTTCGTCTCAACGGAAGATCTCACGGAATTCATCAACGCCACCGATCTCTATCTAACGCCTTATTTGAACGAGGCGCAGATCACCTCCGGCACGCTGGCCCATGTTTTTGGGGCGGGCAATGCAGTGGTCTCCACACCCTATTGGCACGCGCAAGAGTTGTTGGCGGAGGATCGTGGGAAATTGGTCCCCTTCCGTGATCCTCAGGCGATAGCAGACGCCGTGTGCGCTTACCTCGACGATCCAACCCACCTCGCTCAGACTCGGCAGCAGGCTTACCAACACGGAAGAGGTTCGATTTGGCCGGCAGTGGCCAAGCGATATCTTGAGTCCTTTGAAAAAGCACGGGGAGCTTATCATAGGGCACAGCGTTCTTCGGCATTGTCTGCAGCGAGATGCTCGTACGATCTACCTCCACTGCGACTCGACCACGTCATCCGCATGAGCGACGGCACGGGAATCTTCCAGCACGCGACATACAACGTGCCCAATTTTCACGAGGGCTACTGCACCGACGACAATGCACGCGCCTACATTTTATGCAATCTGTTGACCGAGCAAGGCCATCTCAGCCATCTGGCGACCAGCTATCTCGCATTCCTCGCCGCCGCCTTGGACCGCGAGACCGGGCGCTTTCGCAACTTCATGAGCCATGGAAGACAATGGCTCGAGGATGTGGGCAGCGAGGATAGTCACGGCAGGGCACTGTGGGCACTTGGCGTCGGTGCTGGACGCTCTGACAATGTCGGCCATCGCCTGTTGAGCGCCCAACTATTGAAACACGGATTGCCGGCTGTGGAATCATTCACATCGCCGCGGGCCTGGGCATTCTCCCTGTTAGGGATTGAAGAGTATTTACGGAGTTCACCCGAAGACGCACAGGCCAATACGATCGGCAAACTCTTGACTCGTCGCTTGGTGTCCCTTTGGAAAAATTATGCGACAGCGGATTGGCCGTGGTTTGAGCCCGCAGCGACTTACGACAACGCGAGGCTCTGTCAGGCCTTAATCCTCAGTGGAAAGACGTGGGGAGATGAGGAAGCGCTCGAGATTGGGCTTAAGTCGCTACGTTGGCTCAGCACCATGCAAAAATCCGAGGACGGCCATTTCCGCCCCATTGGCAGCAACGGCTTTTATAAGAGAAACGGCATCCGCGCAGAATTTGACCAACAACCCGTCGAGGCACAGGCGATGGTGGCCGCATGTCTGGACGCATTCCGCATGACCGACGAACCATTCTGGCTCGATGAAGCCAAATGTGCCTTTGAATGGTTTCTTGGTCGCAACGACCAAGGTCTCCCCCTCTATGACCCATACACCGGAGGCTGTGGCGATGGACTGCATCACGACCGCGTCAATGCAAACCAGGGTGCAGAGTCATCACTCGCTTTTCAATTGGCACTGGCTGCCATGAATCAGGCGCAAATCTCCCCTAATCCGAGCCACGCATGAAATCAATCCAGCTCCATCGACATGACATCATTTTGCTACCTGAAAGTGCGCGGGTACTGATTCGTTCCTTCATTCCCCTTGATGCACTGCGCATCACCGCCATCATTGGCCGCGCACTGGAACTGACCGACGAGGAGGTGACCGAAAAACTCGCTGCCGTGCATCAGGAGTTTGATTCGCGTCACTATGACATCGACGCACTTCTAACAGCCCACCACGCCAAGGTACTGCCGTATATATTCACCCAGCGGCCACTGTCTAAACCAAGGCAACTGCTGATCGGTGCGCTTTTTTCCGGCGAATACTCATTGGAATCGGCAGCACTGTTCAATCCCTCCATCGTGCCGCATCCTGATCAAGACGGGGTCCCTGAAGGAGGCTTGCGCTTTATCATGAGCCTGCGCGCCACGGGTGAAGGTCACATTTCATCCATTGAATTCCGCTCAGGAATCATCAATCGCAATGGTGAAATCACCCTGGATCCAATTTCTCGATTCGTGACCTTGCCGGAAATCGTTCCAAACCCAAGCTATCGAAAACGAAATTTCGTTCTCAAGTTATACGAGATGGGATTCAACAATGACTATGCCACGGAAGTCATACAACCGCTCGAAGCAAACTTTACCCGCAGCGATTTGAACCGAAGCGTGGATACGGTACGAAGCGAAAACCAAGCGAACCTGCACGAACTCCAGCGGACACTCGATTGCATTCAGTGGCTTGCTGATTCGAACTATGAACTTCAATTTCCGCCCAATCTCGGCATCAGTGAACGCATTATTTTTCCGGTCTCTTCCAACGAAAGCAACGGCATCGAGGATGCGCGCTTTGTCCTCTTCACGGAGGACGATGGCACGGAGATCTATTACGCCACCTACACCGCCTACAACGGACGCGCCATTCTCCCGCAATTCATTGAGACGCATGATTTCATCAATTTCCGAATCCTCACGCTCAATGGCAGCGCTGTGCAGAACAAAGGCATGGCGATTTTCCCAAGAAGGATTAACGGTCGCTATGCCATGTTATCGCGTCAAGATGACGAAAACCTTTTCATCATGTTTTCGGACAACCCCCACTTTTGGAGTGATCCACAGATCCTGATGCGCCCTGCACAGGTCTGGGAATCGGTGAAGATCGGCAACTGTGGCTCGCCGATCGAAACGAAGGCCGGCTGGTTGGTCATCACCCACGGTGTTGGGCCGATGCGCAAATATTGCATCGGGGCAGCCCTGCTCGACCTGGATGATCCCACCAAACTGATCGGGAGGCTTCAGAATCCGCTCCTTTCCGCGGAAGGAAACGAACGCGAAGGCTACGTGCCCAATGTCGTGTATAGCTGCGGATCCATGTTGCACGACAACAAGATCATCCTCCCCTATGCCATGAGTGACAAAGCCACTGCTATTGTCAGCATCGACTTGGATGAGATCCTCAATTCGTTATCCCCCTGCTAGGCACCGAGATAGCTGGCTTGAACCTGAGGGTTGGCCTTGAGTTGCGAGGAAGGCCCCTCGAGAAGAATTCTACCAGTTTCTAGCACATAGGCGTAGTGTGAAACATCGAGAGCCAGATTGGCGTTCTGTTCGACGAGAAGAATGGTCAGGCCTTGTTCACGGTTGATCTCAATGATCCGTTCAAAAATAGTTTTCACCAAGAGCGGTGCGATTCCAAGAGACGGCTCATCAAGCATGAGAAACTTGGGCTTGCTGAGTAAGGCACGGCCAATGGCTAGCATCTGTTGCTCGCCGCCGGAAAGCGTTCCAGCTGACTGGTTTTCGCGCTCCTTGAGACGCGGAAAGAGGCCGAAGACGTAGTCGGTCTGCTCCGCGATCCATTTACGGTCGTGCTGAAGGTAGGCTCCCATGCGAAGATTCTCATGAACCGTGAGGTTGGCAAAGACCATACGCCCCTCGGGCACATGGCAAAGGCCACGGGCGACAATCTTGTCGGGTGAAAGTTTCGAGATTTCCTGCCCATCATAAAGGATGGAACCGGAAGCCGGCTTCACCAAGCCAGATAGAGCGCGCAAGATGGTGGACTTCCCTGCACCATTCGCCCCAATGAGAGTCACGATGCTGCCCTGAGGCACCTTCAGACTGACGCCGTGGATGGCTTTGATTGCACCGTAGGAAACGCGGAGATTTTCGACTGAAAGCATGGTTGATGTGAGGGTCAATGATACCGCGTATCTTCAAACGGCCGAAGCGCCCAGGTAGGCTTCGATCACCTTCGGATGGACTTGGATTTCCTTCGGCGAGCCCTCCGCAATCTTCACGCCATATTCGAGAACAGCGATCCGCTCGCAGATACCCATGACCACCTTCATGTCGTGCTCCACCAAAAGCACGGCGAGTTGGTAGCGTTCTTTGACAAACCGAATCAGACGCATCAGATCTTCCTTTTCGGAGGGATTCATGCCGGCGGCGGGTTCATCGAGAAGCAGAAGCCGTGGCCGGGTGGCGAGGGCACGGACGATCTCGAGTCGCCTTTGGTCACCATAGGGCAGGGAGACTGCGAGTTCGTCTCGGTACTGGGCGAGCTTGAAAATCTCGAGGAGTTCTAGCGCATTCTTCTCTGTTTCGGCCTCGGCGTCTTGCCAACCTTTGCCGCGCCAAAGCGCACTGAAGTAGCCCTCGCCATTATGGAGCCGCGCAGCCACGCGGATGTTGTCGAGCACGCTGAGGCTTCGAAAAAGACGGATATTTTGAAATGTTCGGGCGATGCCGTAGCCGGCGAGACGGTTTGGTTTGGTTCCGACGGTGTCTTTGCCCGCGAAACGAATCGCTCCCGCAGTCGGCTGATAGACACCCGTAATCAAATTGAACGCGGTCGTTTTACCAGCGCCGTTCGGGCCGATCAGACCCATCAACTCCCCATCGCCGATAACCAGGCTGAGCTCGGAGACCGCTGTGAGACCACCAAATTGAATGGTTACTTTATCTAACTCTAGCAGCGGAACACTCACGACTGTTTGCGGCGTTTGAGGTTGATCGCGAATAATCCCGCGGGACGCAGAAGCATCAAAAGGATGATTAGCATTGCGTAAATGATCATACGGTATTCCGAGAATTCACGGAGAAACTCAGGCATCAAGGTCAGCAGGATCGCTGCGGAAATAACCCCGACCGTGCGCCCCATCCCGCCAAGGATCACCATCACCACAATATCTATGGACTTCAGCCAATCGAACCCCGTGGGCGAAAGGAATTGTTTGTGGTGTGCGTATAGCCCACCCGCAATACCAGCGAAAAAAGCTCCCGTTACGAAGGCAGTGACCTTGGTACGCGTGGTATCCACCCCGTTCGACTCGGCCGCGATTTCGTCATCATGGACCGCGATAAATGCCCGCCCATAGGTGGAATTCACGAGCGATGAAATCGCATAAATCGTGATAGCGGCAAAACCGAAGGTCCAACCTAGGTTGGTGAGTTTTGGAATCCCCTTGAGACCGCTGGCCGCACCGATGGCCTCGGTGTTTTGGGCGACAACACGAATGATTTCTCCAAAGCCCAGCGTGACGATTGCCAGATAATCGCCGCGAAGCCGCAGCGACGGCACACCCACGAGCAATCCTACCCCTGCGGAGAGCAGACCGCCAGCGATCAGAACCACCGGAAAGTACCAGAACGCATCGATCACTCCACCCGCATGCAGGGAGATGTAGGCAGAGAAAAATCCACCGACCGCCATGAACCCTGCGTGACCAAGGCTGAACTGGCCGGTGTGTCCGTTGATCAGATTCAGGCTGGTCGCGAGAATGATCGCGATGCCAACATCAATCACCACGCCTAGATAATAGCGATTAAACTGCGGGCTAAAATACGATGCTACCACCGCGATCGCGATACCTAACAACAGCCAGCGTTTTGCTCCGATCAATGGCATCAGACTTTTTCAACGGATGAGCGACCTAGAAGGCCGGCAGGCTTAAATAGCAGAATCAAAATGAGGATACCAAATGCAATGGCATCGCGGTAGTTGGATAGCGCTGGAATGCCACCAGCGAAAGTTTCCAATAACCCAAGGAGTACTCCACCCAGCACAGCGCCGGGGAGATTTCCAATACCGCCTAGTACAGCCGCAATGAATGCTCGCAGGCCGGGCTGCACCCCCATCAACGGCTCGATGCCCGGAGCCTTGATCGCGTAAAGAATCCCTGCGATAGCTGCCAGCGCGGAGCCCAGACCAAAGGTAAATGAAATGATCCGATCCACCGGCACTCCCATCAGCGAGGCCGCCTGCTGGTTGTAGGAAACGGCGCGCATCGCCGTGCCAACGCGGGTCTTTTGAACAACCCACCACATCGCGCCTAACAAGACGATAGTCACACCCACTGTCAGCACGTCATTGCTGGAAACGACCAGATTCCCAAAACGAATGGCATGTTCCGGGAGAAGTTGCGGAAACGGCACTGGGGCCGCACCAAAGGCTTTTTCGTTCTGAGCCGTAAATTCGATCAGCAGCGAGACACCGATGGCGGTGATCAGAACCGTAAGTTTCGGTCGATTGCGCAGGGGCCGATATGCCAGACGCTCGATCAACATGCCGAAGCAGGCGCACAAGATCGCCGCTACCACGAACACCAAAATGCAACCCAGAGCCGATTGGGCACCAAGGAGCCTTTCAATCTTCGGCGTGATGTAAAAAGCAGTGAATGCACCAAGCATCAAGACGTCGCTGTGGGCAAAGTTGATGAAGCGCAGCACCCCGTAAACCATCGTGTAACCGAGGGCGATCAGTGCATAAATCGCGCCCAAGCCGAGCCCGTTGATCGTCTGTTGCAGAAACCAATCCAACGGCTAACGAGGGTCAAGGGTGGTGGATAAAAAACGGCCAAATTCAGTGCGCGTCTTCAAGGATTCACCGTGGCGTTGTAGGTGAACTTCCCATCCTTAATTTGGATGAAAACCAAAGCCTTGAGTGCATCGCGCTCGCTATTAAGGGTGATCTTGCCACTCGCACCCGCAAAGTCCTTCGTGGCAGCAATCGCCTTACGCAGTGCAGAAGACTCGCTACTGTTAGCACGTTTCATCGCATCGACCAAAACCATGGCCGAGTCATAACCCAGCACCGCCAACGCGTCGGGAGTCTTACCGTTGAAACGCTTCTTGTAGGATTCCACAAAGCTGACCATTTCCGGAGTCCCTTGCTCGGGCGAGCAATGCGTGGAGAAATAGTGACCCTCCATGGCATCCTTGCCAATGGTTAGCAGGCTTTCGCTTTCCCAGCCATCGCCACCAAAGATTGGTATATTCATCCCCAATTGCTTGGCTTGGATGCAGATCAGCGCCACATCATTATAGTAGCCAGGAAGGAAAATCGCATCCGGCACATCGCTCTTGATGGCGGTCAACTGGCCTTTAAAATCCTTATCGCCTCCGTTGAAATCCAGTTCGATACCAACCTGACCACCATTGGTGGCAAACCTTGTTTTGAAGTTCTTAGCTAAACCCTTGCTGTAGTCACTCTTCACGTCGGTCAGTATCGCCACTTTTTTGGCCTTCAGAGTTCCGCTGGCAAAGTTAGCGAGGGCCGCACCTTGAAAGGTGTCAGTAAAGCAAACACGAAAAATATAATCTCCTTCCTTGGTGACCGAGGGGTTCGTCGAGGCTGGCGAAATCATCGGGATCTGGTTTTGCTGGCAGATCGGGGCCGCTTCGAGCGAGCGACTGGATGCGACCTCGCCGAGGATGGCGACAACACCGTCCTTGGAAATGAGCTTGTTGACCGCATTCGCTGGCTCACCCGCCTTGGTCTGATCGTCTTCCGTTAACAATTCGAGTTTTTTTCCAAGCACCCCACCGGCCGCATTCACCTGCTCGATGGCAAGCAAGGTTCCCTCATGCGAGGAAGTACCGAAAGTCGCTTCCTTCCCCGTGAGCGAGGCAAACTCACCGACTTTTAACGTATCTCCTGAGCTGGATTTACAAGACGTCAGCCCAATCAGACCAAGAGCAGAAGCAAACACGGCATGCAGAAGTAGGGACGGTTTCATTGAATAATTATCAGTTAACAGAGCCAAAAAGGTAAGAAACGAGGCCCTCTCATGCAACAGAATTTTACCGGACAGCGAAAGCCCCCCTTAGCACCCGAAAGCAGCGCGGCGAGAGCGTGCTTTGGCTGACTCCGGCATTCAGGAAACAAGGCCCTCTCAGAGAGGATTGACCCAAAAGCGGTAGTGAGGAGGACTGCCGGGACAAAGGGAAAGACTGCTCAATTTCAAAGTTTCACCACCAGGAAGGGAAAAACATTTTGCCTGGGCTAAGCGCTCCGCATCCGGCATGGGGCAACTGGGCCAAAAAACACCCACGCCAAGCAGCAATGGCAATACGGCCATCCCACGCGCCATGGGCAGATTGTCTTGATCGAGGAGGAATACTTTGACCTTCAGAGGATCCGGCGAATCATCGAGAATTTGCTGGTAGGATTCAGAGATTGAATAGACTTCGTTTTTCATGGTTTGGGGGGATACCAACCATGAAGCTACGCGTTTATTTCCACTTCGCCAGTTTTATCAATCAACGGGCTACAATTTCGTCTAACCCCTTATTCCGCGCGAGAAAGGCGGGAAATACCGCGCTGTAGAAGCTGTTGATCCACGGCGCTTGAAACCGAATCGTTCAAATAAATGGCCAGGTTTTCATCCGCAAACTCGATAGAGTGGAGTTCCTCAAGATTGCCTTTAAATGCCTCGATTAGGCCTTTCATGTTTTTGATATCCTTACCGTTGACCTTGCGAACTACGAGGTTTCGCAAACTTTCATAGCCGACCGTGGCAGGTGTCGGGATGACTCCACTGAGGAAAATGATTCGGTCCACCTTGCCCTCATAATTTTCAGGATTTTCCACGGCATCGAGAAAGTTGAGCGGTGCTTGGGTTTCCCAGTTTTTACCGAATGATTCCAAGAGCGGGCGGGACAGCTCTTGAAACACCAAGCCGCCTTTGATGAGGAAGTTCGGAGCCCTGCCAAATTGGTAGGCGGGCACGAGCCGAGTACTTTCCTCCTCGCGGGTGAGTGTGGCCTTAATTTCTATCGGATTCCCATCCCGCAACAGCGAAAGCGTGACGACATCACCCGTGAATTTCTCGCCACGGATCAAATGACCCCAGAACAAGCGGTCGTAGTTCGGGTGCTGATAGTAACCACGGCGATCGATGGTGTGGCCATCAATGGCTAACAGGACGTCACCCACTTTGACACCCGCAAGATCAGCGGCGGTTCCTTTGCGGATGGAACGGATGTAGATTCCCCCGTCTTGATCGGTAAGCTTGAGCCATTGGCGGAAGGATGGGTCTTCGGTACGTGCGATGGCGATGCCAAGACTCGGGAATCCCTTGTAATCCCCGTTGGCACTTGCCTGAAGAAAGCGGGAAATTATATCGGTGGATGCCACATCGCAGATTTGATCCTTGGCGTTGTAGCTAATGAGCACCCCCGCAAACTTTCCTTCCGACAGGACAGGCAGCGAAAAGCTGCTGGTCGCACTTTGGAGCGATACCTTGACGCTGTAAGTAAGGAAGCTGTGACCGGGCAGAAAGTTTGAGGAGACATCGATGCTTTGCAATATCCCCGCAGAAAGAAGCGCTTGGCCGTTGTCTTCGATCTGCAGCACGTCCAAGGCCTGCCCGATTTTCGGAGCCTCCGTGAGTTGCAGTGGAATCGTGTGATCAAAGATCAGGTTTCCTTCCGCTTCAGATGCCGGACCCAGCAGTGCAAGGTTCGCCTCATAGTCCACCGTGATCACTTTCGCCTGGGCTAGGTGGGTGCCATCAGTGGATTCAAACTCGAGGTAAGTCGAATCCGCCACCATCTCGGCAGTGGTCAGAACCCGCTGCGGACCGATAATCGCAGCAAGGGCGCGGCGCTGGTTAGGTGGATTCTTTTCCCATGGCTGGTGCGGGCTCCAGGACTGTTGGGTCGAATTGATCCTGACGACCGACCGCTTGACGTCAGCCAAGACGGCGGATTTCTGGTCACTGGCTGGGGCCGCGGGTTTTTTCCCGGTTTCCGACTTACGCGGCTCACAGCTGGGTAAAAGCAACAGCAGGGAAAACAGCAGGAAAGGGCGCATAGGTGTGAAAATTCCGGAAAATGAACAGCCTCGGTTAGCTTCGATCACGGCCTATTTCAGACCCAAAACGTCTTGCATATCATAAAGCCCCACCGGTTGATCGGCCAACCAGCTCGCGGCGCGGACAGCCCCCGCAGCGAAGGTGAGTCGCGAGGACGCCTTGTGGGTCAATTCGACACGCTCGCCATCGGCTGCAAAAAGCACCGTATGATCCCCCACCACGTCGCCACCGCGGAGCGTGTGCATCCCGATTTCGCGTGGCTTGCGCGGCCCGATATTGCCAAAGCGGCCATGAGCAACGTCGTCCTGATAGGAAGTGCCGGTCTCTTCATTGAGGATTTCAAGAAGACGGCGGGCGGTGCCAGAGGGAGCGTCGATCTTGTGCTTATGATGCATCTCGGTCACTTCAATGTCGAAGCGGTCTTGGGTCAGAACGCGGGCCGCCTGACGTGTCAACCAGAAGAGAGTATTCACGCCGACCGAGTAATTCGCGGCGTAAACGATACGGATCGATTTAGCGGCCTGATAAATCACCTCGCGCTCCGCATCTGTATGGCCGGTGGTGCCGATCACCAGACTGGTGCCATGCTTCAGCGCGGCATCCACCAGCGATTTGGTGAACGAATGAATCGTGAAATCGATCGCGCAAGTTGCCTTGGAAATCGCGAGATCAAGATCCTCCCCCGCGTCGTGAGTCGCGGCAACAGCGACCTTCGCCTGAGCGGCAGCTTCGATGACGGCCTGGCCCATGCGGCCAGATTTTCCAGTGATGAGAAGTGATGACATAGAGTGTTAGTAAAGTTGGTGCTCAGTCTTCCCAGATCATGTGCTTGAGCTGGAGCTGGCTGGCGCGAGCAGCAGCCTCATCCGCACGCGGGCCGTTGAAGGATGCAATCTTTTTGGCGAGAGAGATGGCGACGGGCCAGCGTTCTGATTTTTCCAGCAGAGCCAGCGCCCGAAACCCGCAGCGCTCAAAGTATTCCCACTCCGCAGGACGCGTGGCCGTCTCCAGCACCGAGTGATAGGCTTGGAACGCCTGTTTGTCACGTTTCTGGGTCGGATCCTTCTCATCGGGCAACTGCTCAAGCGTCGAGCCTCGCAGGTATTGGAGTCGGTTCAACAATGCCGGCTGTTTAGCGGCTTGAACGAGTAGCTTGTCGTAAACCGCAAGGGCTTCCACAAGCGATTCAGCGCGGGTGCTGCCTTGCGCATAGAGTGCCTCCGCCAATAGCAAGCCTGCGGGCAGTTGGAGGGGGTCGTTTTCGGCAATCGTCACCGTCCATTTGCGCAGAAATGCCGAGGCTTCCTCAAGGCGATAGAGGTCGATCAAATGCCGGGCTTTCTCAAGGATCGCCAGAGAGCTAACAGGCCCCTTGGCGCTGATGGCTTTATCAAAAAGAACCAGCGCCTCCTCCTTGGATTGAGGGGTTGCGCCGAGAGCGGCCGCTCGTGCAGCCAGCAGCCATGCCGTCTGGGAGCGGGCGGGATTGGTTTCGCTCGCGGCGAGCTTTCCAAGAACGAGCCGCGCGGCATTGTAGCTGCCGGTTTGAAAGAGATTGCGTCCCAAGGTCAACTCCGCCTCGGCGGCGGCAGGGCTCTCGGGGAACGAGCCGATGATCGATTGCGCGACGCTGATCGTCTGGGTTGGATCGTTGGACAAATCGGCGATGCGAAGTTTAGCCAAGGCAATCCGAGCGGCACTCAGGCCAGCCGACCTTTCGGGCGAGCCAGCTAGGAATTCCAGCTGCGAGTGAGCAAACTCAAGATCGGGCGTAGCATCCGAAAGTGCTGCTTCTGCCGCCGCAAGCCGCGCCTCCGGCGCCCGCGGATGATCTGGAAACCGTGAGAAAAATTCCTTGAGCGCTTGCTTTGCCGCTGCAGGTGCGGTTGTAGCCAGCGCCTGCTCCAGTTCGATGTCCGCCTCCAGCTCTTGGTTGAATTTTTGACCGTTGGGTTGGATGAGCTTCACGGTCTGAAACTCGCCACTGCGTAGCCGGGCAATCGCCGCTTGCAGCTTAGCCGCTCTCGATTCGGGACCTGCCAGCATGGCTGCCGCCTCATCGAAAAGCTGGATCGCTTGCTTCGGATCGCCATTCGTGCTCGCGGCCCGCGCTTCGATAAACGCGGCTTCCCCTCTCAATTGCGGCGATTGAGAACTGCTTCGAAGCATGTCGAGAATCGTAAATGCCTGATCGACAGAGCCGGCATCAAGAAGCCAGCGTGCCTGCTGATAGAGCGAGCGAATCGCAAGCGTGTGATCGGGATACTCGAGACGAAGACGCTTAAACAAACGCAGTGCCTCCACTCTTGAATCCGGGGTCGCCATCCGATAAAGCCCAACGGCACGCGTATAGAGCGAGAACAGGTGAAGCTTGCTCAGCTCGTTAGAATTGCTGCGGCTAGGCCAAGCCGCAACGGCCCCCGAGTCGGAAGAGGTCGTTGCAATCAGGCCGATTGGCACTGCCACGGGTGGGAGGATCCACCCCGCCGTGCGATCCAGAATCGGATCGCTGGCACTTGGCTTCTCTGGCAACCACGCGAGGAGTCGACGAAAGATCGACTCTAGAAGAGGTGAATCGGGGTGATCTTGCAGAAAGGTGAGCAGCGAATTCACCGCCACATCCGTCTGCCCACGGGCTTGAATGGAATCGGCAAGTCCGATTTCTGCCGCGTGAAAGTGGCGGATGGATTGTCCTTGGGGATGATTAACCAGCACTTGGAAGGCCGCTTCCGCATCCGCAGTGCGCCCTTCACGAAGCAGCAGTTGTGCCTCAAGCAGCGCCGCCAGAGGCAGATCCTCCGCCGCAACGGACTCCTTGAGAGGCATCGCCCTGCGCGCATCCACCACGCGCTGGAGATCGAGTAAGATCTCAACTTGGTAGAGTTGCACTTTGGCCAGACCCGAATCGGGGGATTCAAGCAGCAGCCTATCCAGCGATTCGAGTGCCGCTTCAGGTTGGCCGAGCGACAATTCTAAGCCCGCCCGGGTCAATCCAGCCTCTCGGCGGTAGGGCGCGGTCGGATTGGCCAGCAGCTCGGAAAAAACGGCAAGCGCCTCGCTGAGACGGTGTTGACCGGCAAGTGCTTGGGCCTTCCAAAACAGCGTTTCAGGGGTTTTAGCGACCCAAGACTGCCCCAACCAGTCAAGAGCTTCCGCAGGATTGCCGCCGCGGATCATGGCTTCAACAAGGCGCAGGGCCGCCTTCGATTTCTCCTCCGCATTGAGCGATGGATCCGCCAAGCAATCTTTGAACCGCAATTCCGCGATTTCCCAAAGACCTGCCGCCAGTGCGTCCTCACCCCGCCGCGATAGCGTCGCTACTCCCTGTCCCAGCAGGACAGACTGCTGGACAAGCAGCAGGACGGTATAAAGTGGCCACAACTTCATTGCACTGGCGAAGACTAGGAGGAGAAATGGTCGATTGCCAGCCCCGATGATCGAAAATAAACGCCGTCAGAAATCCGCCTCACACTTTCTGGGAAAGCAGTTTACGCAGATCCGTGATCGGCAGATTCATGGCATTGGATGCTTCTTTGAGATCCCCTCCGGCACGTTCCAGGATCCTTCCGGATACCTCGCCACTCAGCCAATCCAGCAGTCTAACGCCCGTCGGGGCAGCGTTGATCAATTGGTCAATAGCCGCCGCAAACGCAGCCGGCGACTTGCGGGGCGAGGATGCCAACGGAAGATCGGCAGGCAGCAGAATGGTCGACGAGGCCAGCGCACAGGCACGGGCGATGGTGTTTTCCAGTTCGCGTACATTTCCCGGCCAACTGTGAGTCTGCAGCGCGGCAACCGCCTCCGCAGAAATCCGAATCCGCGCCATCCCGTTCTTACGGGTGGTGCGCTGAAGGAAAAACTCAGCCAGCAGCGGGATGTCTTCCAAGCGGTCGCGCAGCGCTGGAATCTTGATCTCGACCACATTGAGCCGGTAATACAGATCCTCACGGAAGCGACCCACCGCGACTTCGTCG
>CALPMD020000006.1 GCA_943324575.2 Akkermansia muciniphila | reverse complement strand
CGAAGGCGGTCGATACACTCGTCGTTCTCACGCCTTCTAATCCGATCTATGATGCGCCGGCCGACCTCAAGTTTGCCGACTCCTTTGCCAAACTGAAGACCAGCATTCACCTGGGTATCCGCACGGATGCGACGGCACATGCTTCGACATGGCACCTGCCTGCCGCCCACTACTTGGAATCCTGGTCGGATGCCAGCAGCTCAAGCGGCACCTACACGGTGGTGCAGCCGATGATTCTGCCGCTCTACAAGGATTGCGTTTCCGAGTTGGAGCTGCTCCTCGCCCTGCTTTCTAACGACGGCAAGCTATTGAATGGCGAAGGTGAAAAGGGCGCGGCTTCTCCCGCCTACACGGCTGTTCGCACGACCTTCTCCGCTGTCGGCGGGGCAGGGGACAGTCCTTGGAAAAAGCTGCTTCGCGATGGTTTCCTCGCCGGTTCTTCCTATCCGATTGTGAATCCGAAGCTGCGCGGCGACCTGTCTGCGCCGATCGTAGCGACCCCACCGACCAAGGATTCACTCGAAGTGATTTTCGCCACCGACTCGTCGATTTTCGACGGCCGCTGGATTGACAATGGCTGGCTGCAAGAAGCACCGGATCCGATCTCCAAGCTCACTTGGGACAACGTCGCACTTGTCGCCCCTAGCACCGCCAAGGAGCTGGGGATTTACGACCAAATTATTCAGCTCGAAACGGACTTCGCATCGCGTTCTCCTGACGACGAGGCCCAAAACCGTACGTCGCCGATGATTCGCTTAGCGGTCAACGGCCAGACGCTGGATATCCCGGTTCTCGTTTCCTTCGGCCAAGCCGAAAACACCATCGTAATCCCGCTCGGTTACGGCCAAGGCTTCGACGAGCACGATGAACTCGCACGCGGCCCGAAAAACGCGTCCCATGTCGGCCTCGTCGGAGTGAACCGCGGCTTCAACGCCTATCCGCTGCGCACCGCAGCCACGGCCTACTTTGCCACCGGCGCGAAGGTGACACCGACGAGTCTCCGCTACTCGGTCGCTCTTACCCAGGAGCACCACGCGATGTATGGCCGCGCCCTAGCCCGCGAGATCTCGACGCTTGGGGACGAGGAAAAAGGTTCGTTCGCCGCCCAGCTCGCGAACGTGCCGAAGCAAGGCAATGATTCCCACGCGCCGCCTAACGTTTCGCTCTACAAGTCGGAAGGCTCTTCGACATTCAATCCCGACAAGGGCGGCAAGGCCCAGCCACTCATCAACGACCCACTTCACCAGTGGGGGATGTCGATCGATCTTTCCTCCTGCATGGGTTGCAATTCATGCCTCGTCGCCTGCCAATCCGAAAATAACATTCCGATCGTTGGCAAGAGACAGGTCGCCATGGGCCGCGAAATGCATTGGATCCGCATGGATCGCTACTTCGCTGCGCAAAAAGATAATACCTTTGACGATGGCAATCCGGAGATGATTCCTCAACCGGTGGCCTGTGTGCATTGCGAGTCCGCGCCCTGCGAGACCGTTTGCCCGGTCAATGCGACCATCCACACCGAAGACGGCCTCAATGCGATGGCATACAATCGCTGCATTGGTACCCGCTATTGTGCCAACAACTGCCCATACAAGGCGCGCCGTTTCAATTACTTCGACTATAACAAGCGCAACCCACTGATTGCCCATAACCTATACAAAGGTCCGTTAGGCGAGAAGCAAGTGGGGGAATCTACGCATCTTCAGAAGAATCCAAACGTCACCGTCCGCATGCGCGGGGTGATGGAGAAGTGCACTTACTGTGTGCAGCGCCTCAAGGATTCGGTGATTCGTCAGAAACAGGGTCAAAATCAAGAAGCGCTGGTCGCTGGCAAGGCATCCACCGAAATGCAGGTCAACATCAACACCCTCCGCATCCCAGTGGACTCGGTCAAGACGGCTTGCCAAGACGCTTGCCCCGCAGGTGCCATCACCTTTGGCAATCTTCTCGACGAAGAGAAATCTGCACTCGGCCGCAGCAAGCGCATCGACCGTAATTACGATCTTCTCAATTACATCGGCACCCGGCCGCGCACCAGTTATCTGGCACGCGTCAAGAACCCGAATCCGGCAATGCCGGACGCGAAATTCGTCGGCAAGGCGACCATCCACATGGCCTGATTCGTTTTTATCTGAGCTTCCACATTTCATCAAACATGGCATCCACCACCCATACTGCACCTGAGACCCACACGGGAGTGAAGCTCCCGGTGCTTGAGCGCGAAAAGCTCATCCTCAGCGGCCGTTCCTACAATTGGATCACTGAACGCATCTGCGGCGTTCTGGAGAATCGGCAACCCTTCCTCTGGTGGCTGTTATTCATTCCTTCCGCACTGATCGCCCTCATCGGCGTCGGTGGTGGTTTGACTTATCTGGTTTCCACCGGTGTGGGTGTCTGGGGTATGTCTAACCGTGTGTTCTGGGGGTTTGATATCACCAACTTCGTGTTCTGGATCGGTATCGGCCACGCGGGTACCTTGATTTCGGCGGTCTTGTTCCTGACGCGTCAGAACTGGCGGACCTCGATCAACCGCGCTGCGGAGGCGATGACGATTTTCGCAGTGATCTGCGCGGGGATTTTCCCTGCATTCCACGTCGGCCGGGTCTGGTTTGCCTGGTTTCTTGCACCGGTTCCCAACGCCAACGCGATCTGGCAGAACTTCAAGTCGCCTCTGTTATGGGATGTCTTTGCGGTTTCCACTTACTTCACCATTTCTCTGATCTTTTGGTACCTTGGCATGGTTCCCGACCTTGCCACCATCCGTGATCGCTGCAAACCAGGTCTTCGCAAATTCCTCTACGGCATCTTATCCATGGGCTGGCGCGGTGGAAATCGGCAGTGGAGCCACTATGAAATGGCCTATTTGCTGCTTGCCGCGCTTTCCACGCCGCTTGTGCTCTCGGTTCACTCGGTCGTTTCGTTTGACTTTGCGACATCGATCGTTCCCGGTTGGCACACCACGATCTTCCCGCCCTACTTCGTGGCGGGGGCCATCTTCGGTGGTTTCGCTATGGTTCTTACGATCATGGTCCCAGCTCGATTCATCTACGGCCTGCAGGATTTGATCACGATGAAGCACATCGACAACATGGCTAAGATCATCCTGCTCACCGGAACGATCGTTGGTTACGCCTATCTGATGGAGCTCTTTGTCGCCTTCTATTCGGGATCAATCTATGAAATGGACGCCTTCAAGTTCCGCATCGCTGGTCCTTACTGGTGGGCCTATGCAGCGATGATGTCGCTCAACGTTCTTTCACCCCAAGTCTTTTGGTTCAAGGCTTGTCGCGAAAATCTCTGGGTCATCATGGTCGTCGCCATGTGCGTCAATGTCGGCATGTGGTTCGAGCGCTTCGTTATCATCTGTACGACCTTGGCACGGATGTTCCTGCCTGGTGACTGGAAGACCTATTCGCCGAGCGGCGTGGAACTGATGACCTTTGTCGGTACGATTGGGTTGTTCCTCGCTCTTTTCCTGATGTTCCTTCGCTTCTTACCTTGCATCAACATTGCCGAGGTGAAGTGGACTCTGCTCGAGTCGGACCCTCATCACGACGATCTCCGCGAGCACGCAGACCAAGGCGTCGTGGTCGAAGCCGCCTATCAGAAGGAACTCGTTTCCTCAAAGTAACTCTCAACGTCTAACTTTTAATTTCATTCCAGTGAGCACCACCCGCAAACGCGTTTACGGCTACCTTGCCGAGTTCAAGAGCGCTTCGGCACTCTACAAGGGCGCGGAAAAAATCCGCGACGCCGGTTTTAAGAAATGGGATTGTTATTCTCCCTATCCGATCCACGGCCTTGACGGAGCGATGGGCATGAAACGCTCGATTCTCCCGTGGTTTGTGTTCTTCGGCGGCATGGCCGGTACAGCGACCGCTTTTGCCCTCGCTTACACGACTCAGGTGGTGATCTACCCGACTGTGGTACAGGCGAAACCTGTGAACATCTTCACGGTGCCGGCGTTTTTTCCCATCATGTTCGAGCTGACAATCCTGTTTTCAGGCTTCACCGTTTTGTTCGGTCTGTTGGCTCTGATCCAGCTTCCTCGTCTCAATCACCCCTTGTTTGCGAGTGACCAGTTCCGCAAGGCAACTGATGATGGATTTTTCATCGCCATCGAAGCCCGCGATCCCAAATTCAGCCCCGACAGCACCCGCGACTTACTCGCCGATATCGGTGGAGCAAATATTGAACTCGTCGAAGAGGAAGATTCATGAATCGAACGACGATCGCCATTTATCTCAACTCTTTCCGCTAACTTCCCATGCGCTACTTTTTCCTCGCCTACGCACTTATAGCGTTGCTCGTTGTCGGAATCTTCGGATTCCGTGGCCAGCATTTTTCCAAACCTCCGATCCAGCTCTTCCCGGATATGGACGACCAAGACAAGATCCGCGCCCAGAAGCCTGACGCGTTTTTCTCGGACGGCCACGGTAGCCGTCTGCCGGTGGGTCAAACCCAACCGCGCGGGTTCAACGAAGAGGGTAAGCAATCCATTGGTGGAATCCCGGAATATGAATTTGGCGGTCAAACTGGCTACTATTATACCGGTCACGTTGGCGATTACTTTGGTTCAGGCATGCCTCAGGAGTTAGCGCTCACCGATGAATCGGCTGCTGCATTGATCCATCGCGGCAAGGAGCGCTACGGAATTTATTGTGCCGTCTGCCACGGCCAGTCGGGAGACGGTCAGGGGATCACCGGTCAGTACGGAGTGCCTGGTATCGCCAACTTACACATGGATAATTTCAAGTCGGCATCGTATCCGGATGGTCGTATTTTTGAGACGATCACTAACGGCAAGGGAATGATGGGCGGCTATGGCTACAACATCCCGGTTCGGGACCGTTGGGCGATCATCGCCTACGTCCGCACGCTGCAGACAGCCAAAGAGGCGCAAACAAAAGCTCACTAACTTTTAACTGACTTCATCGTAATGGCTCACCACCACGTCACCTCCGCAGACATCGCGATCAACGGCGATCACCTCGATACCACCAAGGTTTCGAAAGTGAAAAACATGGCCTTGCTCGTTGCCGTTCTAGGCACCGTTGCCAGCTTGTATTTGTTGTTTTACGCACCCGAAAAAATCCGCGGGCCCTTTGCCTATTCCTGGCTGTTTGCTTTTTATTATTTTTTGACGCTATCAATCGGTGGCGTCTTCTGGACTCTATTGCACAACGTCTCTAACTCCAGTTGGGGAACTTCTGTTCGGCGGACTTTCGAAAATCTAGGTTCGACCTTTCCTTGGGTTTTCCTCTTCGGTCTTCCGCTGCTGTTCCCTCAGGTTCAAGTCTATCTCTATGAGTGGATGAATACCCACCGCGCCGCTCCAGGCTCGGTGAAAGATTACCTTCATCACCACGAACATCTCCTTGCCAGCAAGCATTGGTTCATGAACTTGCCATTCTGGTACGGTCGTTTTGCTTTCTACGGCATCGGCCTTAGTGCCGTGATCTACGGCCTTCGGAAGCTTTCAACGGCGCAAGACACCGATCCCAATCCCGGAACGGCTCGTTTGCTCACCGCTCGCTACCACTCGAATTACCCTCTCATCATTTTCGCGCTCACGATCACCTTCACCGGTTTTGATTTCCTGATGGGCCTTGATTACAAGTGGTTCTCGACGATGTGGGGTGTCTATTTGTTCGCCGGTACTGCGCTGAACTCGATGGCCGTTATCGTCCTTGTCTGCACGTGGCTGAAAAGTATGGGGCATCTCAAACACGTTACCACCCCGGAACACTTCCACATCATGGGCAAGCTGATGTTCGCGTTCACCACTTTTTGGGCTTATATTGCCTTTTCCCAGTTTTTCCTGATCTGGTATGCGAACATCACCGAGGAAACCTCCTACTTCTTAATCCGGAATACGGGTAACTGGAACATCGCCATGTACTTCCTCGTTTTCGGTCACTTCGTCGTGCCTTTTGTGATCCTGTTGCAAGCATGGCTGAAAAAGAATCCGAAATTGCTTTCGATTGTCGCCGTTTACACGCTCTGCATGCACGCCTTGGACCATTACCTGATCACGATTCCTGAGCGCGGCGTCTCCCTCGGTCACATCAAGCCGGAAGTATTTGGCGATATCCAGGTGGCCATTCCCGGGGCATTCTGGGGCGACATCCTCGCTTTTGTCACCATCGGCTCGGCCTTCATCTTCATCCTCATCCGTGCCCTAGGCCAGCATTCGCTCTATGCGAACCGCGACCCTCGCATCCTCGAGTCCGCAAACGTTTCTAACTGAGTTTCCTTTTTTCGAACATGGACCCATCCCGCGACAATCTGGTTATCCGCTTCACCACTTTCTGGTGGGCCGTCGGCACCTTTCTCATCTTTGCACTGCTGCTTGCAGTAATCTGGTTATTCAATTACTCCGATCCGACAACGCTCGAAGACGAAGCCGCCAAGCCGCGCTATGTCACCAAGGCAAAGGTCGATGTAGCTCAAGCCGCTAACCTCTCTGCCGAAGCGATCGAGGCTGCCATTCCTGTCGTCGGCAAGCAGCTCGCTGCATCCAAGCCGGTTGCCGTCGAGGTTCCTGCGCAGATCGTGCCAGGTTCTGACACCGCCAAAAAACTGGCAGCCGCACCTGCCGTCGATACCAAGGCAGTCGACACTCCAGCTGTGGCCGATGCCCCGATCGATCCTGCTGTGATGGCGAGCGGTAAGGTTCAATTCATGGTTTGCGCTGCCTGCCACGGCCAGAATGGCGAAGGCAGTCCGATTGCTCCGCCGATTGCCGGATCGGAGTGGGTGATGGGTCCGATTTCCAATCTCATCCGCATCCAACTGCGCGGCCTTCAAGGTCCGATCATGGTCAAAGGAACGGAGTACAACATACCAGGCGGGATGGCAGCACATGCCTATCAGACGGACGAGCAAATCGCCGCTGTGCTCACCTATGTCCGCAACAGTTTTGGCAACAAGGCCTCGGCCGTGAAAGCCGAACAAGTCGCTGCGCTACGCAGTGAAGTCGGCAAACCCCAAGTTTCTGCCGCGGAACTTACCAAACCTTAATTTCGATTTTCATCTTCAAAGCCGATGTCTTCTGTCATCTCAAACACTCCTGAACAAGACGCCTTGCTTCGCGCTGGGATCGACCGTTCGTTACGTCACCCCGTGATGTTTTTCCTGACCAGCGGTGCCGCTTGGCTCGCGGTTTCGATCGTCCTAGGCATTGTTTCTTCGGCCAAGGTTCACGCCCCCGGCTTTTTGTCATGCGGCTCATGGCTCGCTTATGGACGCGTCTTTCCAGCCCACATCAATACGTTCATTTACGGCTGGGGTTTTCAGGCGGCGTTTGCCGTGATCATCTGGATGATGGCTCGGCTTTCGCGTAAAGAATGCACAGCTGCGGGATTGATCCTAGTTGCGGGTCACGTCTGGAATCTCGGAATTTTCCTAGGTCTGGTGGGAATCCTTTCAGGTTCTAGCACGGGGATACCATGGATGGAATTTCCCGCATTTACTTGGCCGGTCTTGCTCGCCAGTTTTTTCGCCATTGTCATCTGGTCATTTATTCAATTCCGTGTTCGTCCCGAGGGCCACGTCTATATCTCACAGTGGTATCTGCTAGCTGCGATGGTCTGGTTCCCTTGGATCTTCATCACTGCTAACACCTTGCTTCACTGCCTGCCGGGCCATCCTGTTATGGCTGCTGGTATCAATGCTTGGTATAAGTCTGCCCTCATGTTCTTGTTCTTCACCCCGGTTGCACTTGGCACCGCCTATTACTTGGCTCCCAAAATCACAGGACAACCGGTTTACAGTTACTCACTCGCCAAACTCGGTTTTTGGTCACTCGCAGTGATCGCTCCTTGGGCGGGCATGCAGAAGTTGGCAGGTGCGCCGGTTCCTTACTTCCTGCCATACCTCGGAGCTGCCGCGACCGTCATGCTCTTTGTTCCGATGATTTCTGCTGCCGTTAATATTCTTCGCACCGCGCTCTCGTCGCCAAAGATATTGGCTAGCAGCCCATCCCTCCGTTTCACCATCGCAGGCATTGGCGGCCTGATTCTTCTTGCTTGCTCCGCGGTGGTGTTGAACTTGCCAGATTCGACCCTGCCGCTCACGCAGTTCTCGCTCTCCGGTTATGGGTTTGAAATCCTCGCGCTGTATGGCTTCTTCAGTTTCGTTATGTTCGGCGCGGTTTACTTCATCGTACCACGGGTGACGCGCCGCGAATGGCTATCCCGCCGCCTGATCAAAATTCACTTCTTATTCTCCGTTTATGGAATCATCGCAGTGGTGTTGTTTGCGATTTTCGGCGGATTTGAGCAGGGGATCGGCCAAGAAGATTGGCAGCAACCGTGGCAAAATGCCGCCAGCCGTGCCTATCCCTATGCGGTTGGTACGACGATCGCTTGGTGCTTTATCCTGTTCTCCAACGTGTTCTTTTTCATCCACCTCGCCCTGATGTGGTTGCGCCTCGGTCGGCGCAGTCAACACCCGACTCTCTTCGAGGCTGCGCACGGACATGCTTCCAGCCCACACGGCGAAGAAGGCGATATCGATAACGCTGGCCCCGGACACGCCAACGCCCACTAAGGTGATAAATTTCAGATCTCAAATTTCATGAGCTTTCGCACATTCATTCTCGGACTATCAGCCAGCTTTGGCGTCGCATGGCTTGCAGTCGTCGTCATGCCGTTCTTCTCCATGCGGGAACTGGCACCGATCCAGCTATCCGAAGCAACGGACGGAACCACCGGCATCTTCTTCCCGAAACGCACCGGTCGGATCGCCGATGGTGCCCGTGTCTATGCGGAAAACGGCTGCTATCTTTGCCATACGCAGGTGGTTCGTCCGAGCTATGCGGGCAACGACTTATACCGCCCCGATTGGGGTGGTTTGAAGGCCGATCCCGATCGCGGCGACACCCGTCGCGAAACTAACGCCTACGACTTCTACGGCGAAAAGTTTGCTCAGATCGGCGTCTCACGCATGGGCCCCGACTTATCCAACCTCGGCCGCCGCGTCGAGTCGGCCTACTCCGCTGGCAAGGACCCATCCGTCTGGCTTTTCACTCACCTCTACAATCCGCGTCTCGATCCAGAGCGTTGGCAGTCGACCTGCCCGCCGCACCACTTCATGTTCACTAAGCGCAAGATCACCGGTAGCCCAACCGAAGAGGCCATGCCCTTTGGTGCTGAAGGCGACACCGAGCTGGTTCCAACTCCAGAAGCAAAGGCTCTCGTTTCCTATCTGCTTTCGCTCAAGAAAGACCAAGCGGTTCCCGCAGTGCTGAATTTCTCGCCTGCAAAAGACAAGGGCGCGGCGAAATAATTCAATCATCACCTACTTTCAAACATGTCTCTTCCTAACGAAAAGCCAGACCTTGATGACTCGATCAACGTGACCGAAGCTCACGGTCCTGTTGTCCGCGATGCCGCCGCGTGTGCTCGTGAAAAGCGGATTGTCGAAAATGGCGTCGCGCCGATTTCGCTGTGGGCTCTGGTTGCTTGCGGCGTGGTGTTGCTGATCGCGGGCGGGATTCTCGGCGATGCGGGGCGTTGGTTTTCCTACGGCACGCTTTTCCGTGAAAACTACGTACGGACTCCTGCTGGTGGTGCCGAGGATTCCGGACCGGTGCCAAAGGAGGCACTAGCCGCCTACATGGCCAAAGGTTCGAAAATCTATTCTGCCAAATGCAATGGTTGCCACGGTTCCGATGGCAAGGGCAATGGTTCCACCTACCCGTCGCTAGCGGGTACGCCATGGCCCAACGGCGAGACCCAGTTTTTCGCCATGATCATACTTAACGGGATGCAGGGTCCTGTGCACGACGGCATCACCTACGGCGTCATGCCGGCGCAAGGCATTGGTATGACTCCTGAGGATCTTGCTGGAGTTATGACCTATATTCGCAGCAGCTTCGGCAATACCAAGGGCGACGTGATCACACTCGATATGGCAAAGGCCGCCATTGAGATTTCCGCCGCTCGTAAAATCGTGGGCAGCCCGGTCACCGCCGAAGAACTCTCCGCAGATCACCTCAAAGATTTGCCGGGCGAAAAGCTCGATCCCAAGACTCTACTTGATCCAATCACTCTCGCCCCTGCCAAGGCACTCTGACTCTTAACACTCAACATCGCCGTCAAACGGAATTATGAGCTCTCACTCCACCTCACCTAACGGGCACGACGCCCATCACGAAGACCATCACCACAATCCTGGATTTATCCAGAAATGGATCTTCTCGACCGATCACAAAATTATCGGTATTCAGTATGGAATTACCGCGTTGTGCTTCCTCGCTTTCGGATTCTATCTAATGATGGTGATGCGCTGGAGTATCGCCTACCCACACCAACCGCTCCCCGAATGGATGAGCTGGATATTCACCGACGGCTGGAAGGCTCGCTGGCTGCAAGACGGCAAGGTGACAGGGGAGACCTATAACATGTTTGGTGCTATGCACGGCACGATCATGGTCTTCCTCGGTATCGTGCCGCTGGGCTTTGGTGCCTTCGGCAACTATGTGACGCCACTACAAATCGGTGCGCCCGATATGGCGTTTCCTCGCCTCAACATGGCGAGCTACTGGATTTACTTCCTCGGCGGCATCGTGATGTGTGCCTCATTTTTTCTTGAGTCAGGTTCCGCCAAGTCGGGCTGGACCAACTACTCGCCGCTCGCCGGTTTCGCCGATGGCCAGATCGTCAATCAGTGGCTGGCAGGTCAAACCCAATGGTTGCTGGGACTGGTGCTGCTGATCACTTCTTCGCTTCTTGGCTCGGTAAATTTCATCACCACCATTATCAATCTGCGAGTTCGCGGAATGACCTGGATGCGGATGCCGTTTTTCGTCTGGTCGATGTTGGTGACTGGTTTTCTCCTTCTGCTGGCCTTCCCGCCGCTTGAGGCTGCCGGCATTATGCAGTTGATGGACCGCGTGATGCACTCGTCGTTTTTCATGCCTTCCGGCCTGTTCACCAAGACCGAGGGGCTCGCCGATCTATCGGGTGGCGGATCGCCGCTGCTGTTCCAACACTTGTTCTGGTTCTTGGGCCACCCCGAAGTTTACGTGCTTCTGTTGCCAGCCTTTGCCTGTGTTAGCGAGATCATCCCGGCCAACACTCGCAAGCCGCTATGGGGCTACAAGTCGATGGTCTATTCCGTGCTGGTTCTCGGTTTCCTCTCCTTCGTCGTCTGGGCTCACCACATGTACATGACCGGCATGGGTGCCGCCGTTTCCACCTTCTTCCAAACCACCACGGTTCTCATCTCGGTGCCGTCGGTGGTGATCATCACCGCCATGCTAATCTCCTTGTGGGGCGGTTCGATCCGCTTCACTCCGCCGATGATGTGGGCCTGCGCCTTCATCCCGATGTTCGGCATCGGCGGCCTCACTGGCTTACCGCTGGCCTTCAACTTGGCCGACCTCCACCTCCACGACACTTACTATGTCATCGGTCACTTCCACTATGTCGTGGCTCCAGGGATTCTCTTCGGCTTCTTCGCGGGGATCCTCCACTGGTACCCGAAGATCACCGGCCGCTACATGAGCAAAACACTCAACCACCTGCACTTCTGGCCCAGCTTGATCTGCATGAACCTCATCTTCTTCCCGATGCTGGTGCAAGGGATGGCGGGCTTCCATCGCCGTTGGTATAACGGTGGCGACGCTTATCTCTCGAAGGCTCAGGACAGCGTGAACGTATTCGGCAATACCGTTGCTCAGCACATCGATATGAACATTCTGATGTCCATGGGAGCGTGGACGATGGCGTTCTTCCAAATCTTCTTCATCATCAATCTTTTCACCTCGTGGAAGTTTGGCAAGAAGGTGGAAAACGACAATCCATGGGATGCCACCACCCTCGAGTGGGCCACCCCGACGCCTCCGGGCCATGGTAACTTCCTCAAGGAGCCTGTGACCTACCGCGGCCCCTACGAATACAGCCGCCCGGATTGCGAGTCGGATTTCCTTCCCCAGTGGATCGAGCCGAAGCACCTTGATTCGTCGGACAAGCACTGAGCCTCCATCTTTCCCCATTCAACCAATTCTCCGCGGTTAATCACCTCACCAGCCTTCCCTTTTTCCAATGGAAATTCCCTACGTCGTCACTCCCCGAAAGGACACCGGCCTCTTCAACTCGAAGATCGCCATCTGGTTGTTCCTCGCTTCCGAAGTCATGCTCTTCGGCGGCTTCTTCTCGGCCTATGTGTTTCTCCGCCTCGGCGCAGACTTCCCGTGGCCCGAGCGTACGCTGCCCGTCCTGCCAGGTCTGATTAACACCTTTGTGCTCATCGGTTCCTCCGTGACCGTGGTTTTTGCCTGGGCATCCCTGAAGCTGCGCGAGTGGCGGAAGTTCCAGTTCTTCATGGGCATCACAGTTTTCTGTGCGCTCATTTTCATGGTCCTCAAGGGCGTGGAATATAACGTCAAGCTCCATCACCAAGCGCTCCGCCTCAAAGACTACTCCGTCATCGAAGGCCACTTGGGCTATGAAACAGAAGCCGGCAAGCTCGTGCTCGATCATAATGGCAACAAGATCGAGGAAAACCTGATCAACGTCGAGACCTCCAAGCTGACCTTCAACACCGTCCGCTTCCACAAGCCATGGGTCGAGGAGTTCCTCACCCAAGCTGAACACAAGCATTCAAAAATCACCCTAACGGCCGATGTCTCCGCCATCACCCACCAAGGCCAAGCGGCTGAAGTCATCGCCAAGGCGGGCGAACCGCTGTCGATCGAACTCCTCAATCGCATCCAAAAGACCCACCTCGCGGCCCGCAGTCACAACGGGGTGATTCGCACAGATGCCCTGCGCGATGAATGGAAAAAAGCCAAGGCCGCCAACCCCGACAAACGCGATTGGCAGATTTCAGACGGTGTGAACATCGACATGGCAGTCGTCACTCCTCAGTTGCTCAGCGAAATTTCCACGGTCGCCTTCACCGTCGATCCACCCGCCCACTTCGATTTTCAGCCGCGCGACATTAAACTTGCCGCCACGCAATCCCGCCTCCGCGACGACACCGTCGTCGATGGCAAGCTGCTGGACAGCCCGATGGTGTTCCACCACCTCGATGCGATCGACTTCCAACACCTCGTCATGAAGGCCGCGGAAAAGGGGATCGATCCTGTGGTCGCGATCGAAAACTCATGGCTCATCAAGAGCAGCCCATTCGTCAAACAGGCGTGGGAATGGCACCAAGGCGAAGTTGCCAAGCTTAAAGCCCAATTGCTCAAGGACTACGGGGTCGACAAGGATGGCAAGGCGATCCGCTTCCCGACGCACAAGGAACTCTACCGCATCGGCTGGAAAGATCTCGCCAAAAAATCTGAAGACCAAGGCCGGGCCAAACTCGCTCCAGCCGACGCCTTCAAAGAAGAGTTCTTTGGTCCTAACTACGAAGCACGTGGCGATGAAACCTTCCCCAGCCTCTCAGTTCCTCGCGAGCAGGTCGGCTTCGCGTCGAAGTTTACCCCGGCGTGGAATACCTACTACGCGCTTTACTTCACGATCACCGGCCTGCACGGCTTGCACGTTATCGGTGGTGCTCTCGTCCTCGCTTACTACCTATTCTTTGGTCGCAAGATGTACCTCTCCAATCCCGAGTGGCTTGCCAACCGCGTCGAAATCGGCGGCTTGTTCTGGCACTTTGTCGACTTGGTCTGGATCTTCGTCTTCCCGATCCTCTACTTGATGTAAGCCTCCACAATCTATCTTTTTTCAACTCTTAGCAATCCATCGAATTCCATGGCTGATACTCCAGAAGCGATCAAAAAATCCGTCCGCACCTACATGCTTGTAGGGTCGGTTCTTTTCATCGGTACGATCATCACTGTGCTGGTTGCAACGGTTCCCATACTTGATGTCGGTATCCACGGCTTCGACAAATGGGACTGCATTCTTGGCCTCACCATCGCCACTATCAAGGCGTCGCTGGTTGCCTTTATTTTCATGCACCTTAATCACGAGAAGAAGGCGGTCTACTGGCTCTTCGGCTCGGGCCTCTGCATGGTTTGTAGCCTCGCCGGACTAACGGCTCTGGCCATGGGCGATCCGATCTTTGATAATTTCTTCTACTCCGGCCGCTGAAGTTTCCCCAACCCAACCCAATCACGTCATGTCCCTCAAAGGTTTCCATATCGTCTTCGTCACCATCTGCACCTTGCTTTGCGTGTTTTTGGCACTGTGGGCGTTTGCGTTGGCTCCAGAGCGCACGGCCATGACCATGGCCTATGGAATCGTGGGAATCTGCGGCTTGGTCTTGATGCCGGTGTACGGCGTCTACTTTTACCGTAAGATCGTCAGCAATCACTTCTAAATCTATCATCATGCATCTCACCACTCTGTTTATCGCTTGTGGCACCTGCCGCGAAACCATGCTGGCGGGCGGCGGGGATGCTGCGGGCTGGTCGATTTTCTCTCTGTTGTTTGTGATCCTCGCGATGCTCGGCGCGATTATTTTTTTCATGATCCGCATTTCGCGCCACGAAAAGCGCCACTTCGATCCATCGCTCTCCGACGATTACGTTCCCGTTTCGCCGAAGCGCTGATTTTTTTCTAACTCACCTCCATCCATCCTTTTCCCATGAGTCCATCCAAGTTTCTAGGCATCCCCGAAAACTTTTCCGCCCACGGCGGCCAAGTCGACCACATGATCGACGTCGTTCATTGGTTCATGATCGCGCTCTTCGTCGGTTGGACGCTGTTCTTCTTCTACTGCATTTTCCGCTTCTGGCATAAGAACAACCCGAAGGCATCCTACGTAGGCGTGCGCAGCCACCTTTCCAGCCACTTGGAAGTCGGCGTCATTATCGTCGAGGCCGTTTTGCTGCTCGGATTTGCCTTTCCGCTCTGGGCCGAACGCGTCGATAGCTGGAAAACGGTGCAAAACCTCAACCCGGTCCGCGTCCGCGTTGTCGGTTGGCAGTTCGGCTGGACCTACCACTACCCCGGTTCCGACAACAAATTCGGCCGCCGTGACCCGAACCTCATTTCCGGCACCAACGAACTCGGCATCGACTACACCGACCCGAACGCGCTTGATGACTTCACCAGCCCGATCCTCAAGCTCCCGGTTAGCCAAGCCGCCGTTCTCAACATCGGCACCAAGGACGTGATTCACAACTACTGCATTGTCCCGATGCGCATCCAACAGGACGCCATCCCTGGCCGCGAAATTCCGATGTGGTTCACGCCCGTGAAAACCCTCGAAACCTTTGTCGTCTGCGCCCAGCTCTGTGGCGAAGGCCACGGCAACATGATCGGCTCCATGGAAGTGATTCCCAAGGCACAGTTCGACACCTGGTTCAAGTCCCAGACCGAATCCGCGCTCAAAAGCAATAGCCCCAAAACGGCCCCGCCCGTGACGGCGAAGAACTAAGCACTGCGGTGGCCGACATCCCCGAGATCGACCGAGAAGATTTCCGCAATCTCCTCCTCGAGATCGGCAAGACCCGCATCCCGTTCGGCAAGTTCGGGATCAAATCCT
>CALPMD020000005.1 GCA_943324575.2 Akkermansia muciniphila | reverse complement strand
TTACGTTTTTTTTGCAGGGGATGTCGATGGGGTTTTGGGTGCCGTCGTTGACGAATATTCTCAAGGGGCATGGGTTTGGCGGCTGGGTGGCGCTGGCTTTTGTGGTGTCGGCGGTTTGTGCGCTGGTTTCGCCGTTGATCGGTGGGGCCTTGGCGGATCAGCGGGTCTCGGCGGATCGTTTGTTTGTCTGGACTTCGTGGCTGGGGGCAGTGGCGATGTTGGCGGCATTTGGGTGTTTGGATGCGGGGTGGAATCCGTGGTGGTTCATCGGGTGGTTGGGGTGTTTTTCGATTTTTTTGGGGCCGTCGTGGGGCTTGCTGGCGACGGTGGGGTTGAGCCATCTGGCGCAGGGGGAGCGGCGATTTCCGCGGGTGAGGCTGGGGGCGACTTTGGGATGGATCGCGGCGGGATTGTTGACTAGCTACGGCCTGCACGCGGATACCAGCGCAAACGCGGGCTATGCGGGGGCCGTGACGCGCGTCCTGGCAGGAGCGGCGGCGTTGATGTTGCCGCACACGCCGCCGTTAGGCCGGGTGAGTTCGTGGCGAAGCCGCTTGGGGCTGGATGCGTTTCGTTTGCTCAGGCAGCGGGATCATTGCGTGTTTTTTGCGGTGACGACTTTGTTTTCGGTGCCACTGGCCGCCTTTTACATGTACGCGCCGGAGTTGCTCATGGTTTTGGGAGATCGGCACGCCACGGCGACGATGTCGATTGCCCAGCTGACCGAAATAGCAGGGATGTGGTGGGTGGGATCGGTGATGCTGCGGTATCCGGTTAAGACGGTCTTGCTGTGGGCGCTGGGGTTGTCGGCCGTGCGGTTTGGGATGAGTGCCTATGCGGGGGCGAGTGGTCTGATCGAGTGGCACATCGCAGGGATCGCACTGCACGGAATTTGTTACACGTTTTACTTCGTCACCGCGCAGGTGTTTCTCAATCGGCGGGTTGATCCCGGACTCCGAGGACAGGCGCAGGGCTTGTTGGCCTTGGTTTCAGGAGGCTTGGGGCCCTTGGTGGGGGCCGTGTTGTGCGGTTGGCTGCACAGCCACTGCGTGACTGCGAGCGGGCAGGGGTGGCAGAATTTTTGGGCAATCTTGGCATCGTTGATCGCCGCTTGCTGGGTGATTTTTGCCGTTTTTTACCAAGGCTTGGGCAAGCAAAAGGCTGCTTGAATCGTTGCTGGCAAAGGGTTTTTGAGTTTGACTCAAGCGGTGACACCTGAGAGTGTTCCATCGTCAAAAAACGCGCATGATGGATTCACGACCAGCTTGGGGAGATAATTCGGATTGCACCGATCCGCGGATTGTCGAACGGCTGAGTATGTCGCGACTCTATCTTGATTATGAGCGAGCTTTTGGCGATGCGACGGGTTTGCCGCTGAGTCTGGCCTCGAATGACCATAGGTCGTTCGAGCATCCGGCCAGGGGTTATCAAAATGTTTTTTTTGAATGGTTCGCGCGTCACCATCCCTTGTGTGTCAGTTGCCAGAAATCGCGACAGCGGGCGATGCGTGACGCGGTGGCGGGGTCGCGTACCCTGACTTATTTTGATGGGCTGTGTGAAAGCAGCGTGCCGATCCGGACTGGCGATCAAACGATCGGTTTTCTCCGGACTGGCGAAGTGGCGACGTCTCGTCGATCGGCGGCAAAGTTTCGAAAGGTCGCCCGGCATTTGCGGGTGCTGGGGACGGATTTTGATGAGGAAGCCATGTGCCGTGCTTATTGCTCAATCCGGGTGATGTCCTTTGCGAAATACCGATCCTTCTTGGATTTGCTGGCGATTTTTTCCAAGCACTTGGCATTGATTGCAGGGCAGTTGGCTTTGAATGATGGAAATTCCGAATCACCCAATATCAGACGGGCCCGTCAGTTTATTCACGAACATCATGCGGAGCCGCTGGACTTGGAGCAACTCGCAGGTCTGGCCCACATGAGCAGCTGCTATTTTTGCAGAAAATTCAAAGAATCCACGGGGTTCACCTTCACGGAATATCTGGCGCGGACCCGCGTGGAAGCGGCCAAAGCCCTGCTGCTCAACCCGCAAGTCCGCATCACTGAAGTGGCGTTTGAGGTTGGGTTTCAATCGATCACTCATTTTAACCGTGTTTTCAAAGAGGTTGTGGGCCAGTGCCCGACTGAGCATCGCAAACAATTGCCAAGGACGGTGTGATCAATGCGGCGATCAGCATCGATGCCAAAAAAGGCGATACTCCGCATGACGTGAAATTGGCGTAACAAGAGACGTGCAATCTTCGACAAAAACCGTGGAGCCTAGCGACTCGGGTCGAGCCACATGCCGCTCGGGTCGAGCAACACGTCACTCGGGTCGAGCAACAGGCGCCCCAAATGGCGGAGGCAGACCCACAAGTCCGCCGCTCCTCATCACGGCCTGCTGTGGTCGATCGAATCCTTCCTGCCTCTGGGAGGATTGTGATGACCTTGCTGAAGGCGACATCAGGCCGGTGAAAGTGTCAATCGAGCACAAGGGATGTGCAGTTTTCGACAAAAAAGGGGAAGTAACTCGATGCGCTATTAGGCTAGAGTATTCATGGACGGTGAGGGGAAGTTCGCCACGGATGGCAACTGGCTCATTTTCCTGCTGGGGAACGGTCAATCCGGCAGATCGCCTCAGTGAACACGGCTAGCCGGATCAAAATATCATGACGAACACACTTACAAAATGGAATCCATTTGGTGAACTCAACGAGATACAAAATCGACTGACGACATTATTTGGACGTACAGGCACGCGCTACAACGGCGACGGGGATCTCGGCATTGCCGAGTGGGCCCCGCTGGTCGATGTGACCGAGGATGAGAATGAATTCCAAATCAAAGCAGAACTGCCAGAGGTCAAAAAAAATGACGTTAAAGTCCAGATCGAAGATGGCGTTCTCCAGATCAGTGGCGAGCGCAAGATGGAGAAGGAAGAGAAGGGCAAAAAATACCACCGCATCGAACGATCCTATGGCTCGTTTGAGCGGAGTTTCAGTTTGCCTGAATCTTCAAAACCTGAAGCGATGACTGCTGAGTACGACAACGGGCTGCTCACTGTGCATGTCCCGAAGGATAAAGCGGCCAAGCCGAAGTTGATCGAAGTCAAAGTTCACTGAGGCGGGGCAATGATCTGAATCGGCGGCCAGCGAGAAGCTGGGCGCCGATTTTGCAACACCTGTAGGCTTGCGGCCAGCTCTAGGCCAGCTCGCAGGCGAGGCGGATGGCTGCGATCATGGAGGAAGGGTTGGCTATATTCTTACCGGCGATGGAAAACGCTGTGCCGTGGTCGGGGCTGGTGCGCGGCTTTGGCAGGCCGAGGGTGACGTTCACGGCGGTGTCGAAGTCGAGTAGTTTCAGTGGGATGAGGCCTTGGTCGTGGTACATGGCCAGAACTGCGTCGTAGTGGCCGAGGGCGGCTTCGCGGAAGATCGCGTCTGGAACGGCGGGGCCGCTGAAGATTGCCGAGCCTGCTTGGTTGAGCTGGTGGATCGCGGGCTGGATGATGCGAGTTTCCTCATCGCCGAAAGCGCCATTTTCACCCGCGTGTGGATTGAGGCCAGCCACGGCGATGCGCGGGTGGGTGATGCCACGGCGTCGTAGGAAATCCGCAGTGAGCAGGCCGATGCGAATGATGCGATCGGGTGTCAAAAGACTGGGGACTTTGGCCAAGGGTTCATGAATGGTTACCAGTCCGACGCTGAGGGTATCGCCAGTCAGCAGCATACCGTAGTCCGCGACACCGAAGGCGTCGGCGAAATACTCCGTTTGGCCAGGGAAGGGGAAGCCGAGGGCTTGCAGGCCTTCCTTGGAAACGGGGCCGGTGACCACAGCATCGGCGCTGCCGTTTTTCAACTGACGGACGGCATCATCGAGCGCGGCGAGGGCTGCTGCTGCCGAGCGGGCATCGGGCTTGCCGGGAATGCCTGCGGATCGATCACCGATGACTTCGATTTTACAGTCATGAGGGATCCTGTCCGACGCGAGTGCAAGGTCGATGACTTCGGGACCGATTCCAGCGGGATCACCCAGCGTGATAAGAATGCGCGGCATGGCAGACAGTATCGCTGCGCTGCGCCGAGCTGCCAAGCGAGGAAATAGAGACATCCGTGGTGACGATTTTTTTCACAGGTCTAAGCTTGCCGGGGTGAGGGATGCTTCTTTATGTTTAATGCAGATGGCGATTTTCTCGATCCGAATCCTTTTATTCAGCGCGCTTTGTTTCGGACTCACGCAGTGCGGCATCTCGTCGATGCGTGGTGGTAATTTGGGCGGACCGACGGTTGAGGAACGCAATGCGACGATCGCCAGCGAGCCGACCGGTGACTTTTTCTACGGTCGGCGCTATTACGTCGAGAAGACCCGCTTCTGGGGCTATGTCCGCCAACCTCGCCAGCCATGGAGCCGCGCGAAGCTCGTCATGATGCGCGAGGATAAGAAGAAAAATCCCGACCGACTCTCAGAAACCGGAGAGCCCAGTCAGCGCTACGGCTTTGATAAAAATTACGATTACCGCCTGCGCGGATACTTTACCGGTCAGCAAGCATACGACCCTAACAGTAACCAGTTTCTCCCCGAGTTCATGCTGACAGGTTATGAAGCCGTGGACCGCCAACCCGGTTGGCTATTCAGCCCGAATGATCGCTACGATCCCCTGCGCATCACAATGATGCCGCGCTAAAATGCGGCATAAAAAATTTAACAAGCGCATGAAGTTAGCGAAGTCGAAGCATATCACCCAAAGCAATTCAAACACCAGAATGGTGGGTGATGCGCCTAACATCGGGCGAGTCGTCAGGGTGCGCGGTTCAATCCGGAGTTCGTCTTCGCTTATGACTGATGGCCGACGGCGCAAGCGAAAGGCTGGAGTATCCAGCCGCAACCGGATCGCTCGAAATGACCGCCGCAGCATGGTTCGGAGTTCGACCTTTGTATTCAGTGTGTTGACGCTCTTGTGTGTCATTTTAGCTCTCGGCGTATGGCTATCTTCACAAAGAAACGCCTTTGACGTGCCAACCACGCTGTCAACGGAGGCCGGTGAGGAACGCGTGCGGGTGATCTCAAAATTTCAATCACCTTCGGAGCAGGATGCTGTTGCCACCGTGAAGCAAGCCCTCGCCGTTCGCACAGTCGGGCCGATTGAGGATTATTTCCGCCTTGGAGCCTCAAGCCGGGAAGAGGTGCTTGGGTTCCTGCAGGGACTGGAGGCAGAGAATGGCGAAGTTAGGGAATTCAAGTGGCTCAGCAGCATCGACGTGAACGGTCTTTCGGTCGACGGTGTGCAGATGAATTTTGCCCGCGAGGGCAAGCGCAGCGTGCGCATTGCGCTGCTCACTCCGGATCTATCGGGTAAGTGGAAAGTCGACTTCGATGGCTTTGCCCGAACGAGTAAGTCATCGTGGGATAAGTTTTTGAACCGGAGTGTGACGAGCATTCAAGTCCGCACCTATGTCGCAAAGGACATCTATTACAACGGCCCGTTTAGCGATGAGGAGCAATGGCTTTGCTATGGAATCGTTTCCCCGGATCGAGAGGAGTCGTTGTTTGGTTATTGCAAAATCGGTTCCGTTCAAGCCGCTGCGCTGGATGCGATTTTGGCCAAGCAGGCCAAGTTGCCTCGTGTCATTCTGGAAATTAGCCACGCTGAGGGGGCGGACCCCCGGCAGGTCATGATTTCAAGTGTTCTCGGGGAGGATTGGATCTTGGGCAATGTGCCTTTTGAAGAGCGATTCAAATAACAGCGGTCCGGGTATCAGTCACAGACCATTAGGAGTAGGAGGATTCCACGCGCTGCGCCACATCGCGGTAGCCATAATCGACTTCGTAGATTTGCTTGAAGCAGTCGAGGGCTGCCGGCTGGTCGCCCATTTGCGTGTGGATCAGGCCCTTCTCATAGAGCACTTCTTTTTTGATGGCGTCCATGGCCACGAGGTCGGCGAGCGCATCGGAGAGTTGCTTGATGGAAAGGTCGAACATGCCTTTGGCTCTGAAGGTGCGCCCAAGCATCAGAAGCACCCTGGTGCGAATGTGCGGGTTGCGCGTTGCTTGTTGGAGGTGGGGGATCGCCGCGCTAAAGTCGCCCGAATGGTAGAGGGCGCTGCCGAGCTCAAAGCGTAGCTGTGGGTCGGTCGGGTTTTGATCGACGCGCTGTCGCGCTTCCTTAACCTGCACAGTCAGGCGTTCAGCCATGCGTCCTTCGAGCGCAGACCTGAGTTCGGCGTTTTCCGGGTCGGCCGCCACGGCGCTGGAAAGATGATCCAAATCAGCCTCCAGCGCGCGGTCTTTCATCGCGGTCGCCTTATTGGCCAGTGCGATGTCGCCGTTGCTCAGGGTATGCGCCCATTGGAAGAACGTGTGGGCATTGTGCCAGTCTTCCAATTGCTCGTAGATGCCCGCAAGGTCTTTAACAGTCGCCAGATTTTGGGGGTCGGCGCTGTATTTTTCAGCCATCTTGTCACGTCGTTCTTCGAGTTGTTGGCGGGTTAGGCCTGTGCGGGCTGCCTTTTCGAGTTCTTCAAACTCCGCCGTGTTTTTCATCAACGAGCGCATGTCGGCATTTTCGTCCCACTTTTGTTTTTGCATGGAGGCGCGGGCTGAGGCGTCCTTGGAGCCTTTGATCGCTGTGCCATCCATGGGGTGGTGCTTGATGATGTCGTTGTATACCTCCGACGCGAGCTGCGGTTGATTGCGGCTGAGATAGAATTCTGCCAGCTTGTGGAGAAGCTTGGCATTGTCGGGGTTGCCGCTGCGGATGGTTTCTAGGGCGAAGGCGGCGGTGTCATAGAGCTCGAGCTTGATACAGGTATCAAAAAGCAGTTCGTTAGCTTGATCGCTGAGAGGATCCTTTTCCAATTCTTTCTCGATCAACGGCAGGGTGCCGGCGGGGTCTTTTTTGGCCTGCCCATGGAGCTTCATCACGCTCATGCCGCCCGTCTGTAAGCCGAAAAAACCGGTTTTTTTCTTAGGGGAATCGGCAGACTGAAGCTCACACTTTCTCAGCAACTTACGGCCCTCGAGGAATCCTGGGCTATCATTGAGCACGGCTTGTAGCAGGCTGATACCGTAAGCATAGTTGGACATTTGGACGGCGCTGAGCGCCTTTAGCCACATGGGTTTGAGTTTGGGAGAAAGTTCTTTTTCGGTGATTTCGGGCATGGCGATGGAAAATTTGTTGGCTATTTGAATCACTGGCTAAGAGTGGCAACCGGTCATAAAATGAAGCTCGCACAGGATCTTGGCAAGCACGAGCTGATGACGGAAGTCGCGGATTGTTGCAGCCTCAAATTATTTGGGATTGATGACGCGGCGCGGATGAGTCACCATCACTGCCCCGGCAGATATTTCCTTTCCGCCGCAATCGATATCAATCCTATATGCCTCCTCGCCCTACTAGATCCGGTCGCCGTAACAATCGCAATCGTTATGGTCCTCCCAAGCGTTCTACCAAGGACGAAGAGGAAAAAGCGGTGGAGGTGGACGGTGAAATTTCATCGGTTCTCGCAGGTACCATGTTCCGCGTGAAGCTGGAAAGCGGTCACGAAGTTCTGGCACACATTTCCGGAAAGATGCGCAAGCGCTTTATCCGCCTTGTGGTGGGCGACAAGGTCAAGATGGAGATGTCTCCCTATGACTTGACCAAGGCACGGATCGTATTCCGTCTGAGCTGAGGTTCAGGCATAGTCAGCGCCGAACTCGGCGGCCTCCAGCGCTGCCGCCGATTGGGTGCTGCGCCTTTCAATGACGATGTCGCCCAACAGCTCGTTCTGACACACCACAAATTGATTGAGCTTCATCAACTCCAGTAGGGCGAGGAAAGTCACGATGACTTCAGCCTTGGTGGTTGCAGTCTGGAAGAGTTCATCGAAGCGGCGAGACTCACCGGGAGCGACGTGGCTGAGGAGCAACTCAATTTTATCGGCAACGGTGAAGCGATCGTCAATGATGTCGCCGAAGTCGTGGGACTCCTCAAAGCGTTTGAGGACGTTTTGGAAGGCGCGGATGAGGTCGAAAATCGAAACCTCCGCTAGTGTGGCGGGGGCTTCCGCCGGCTTTAGCGCGTCATCGGGTTGGTGGGCAAATCGTCCTTCCTGCTCGAGCTCGCGCAGGGTCAGGAAACCCGCCGCATCTTTGAATTTTTTGTATTCGATGAGCTGGCGGATCAGTTCCCAGCGTGGATCGTCATCTTCGGCATCCTCTTCCGGCGGTTGATCCACCCGCGGCAGTAGCGTCCGGCTTTTCAGATACATCAGGTTCGCGGCCATGACAATAAACTCGGACGCGAGATCGATGTTCAACAGCTTGAAGGTGTTGATGTAGTCGAGGTATTGTCGGGTGATGCGCTCGATGGAAATCGTATGAATGTCCACCTCGTCTTTTTTGATGAGGTAGAGCAGGAGATCCAGAGGGCCTTCGAAAATTTCAAGGCGGACTTTGTAGTCATTGGCTTCCACGGAGGAGGGTCGTAAAGGATCGGTTGGAGCTATGCGAGGGCAAATTTCACTCGCTACTTGCTCATGGCTGTTTTAAATTAAGCCGTAGCCATTATTACACTAAAATATGCAATCCGAACGGGCATCCGACTTCAATAATCAGCTAAGCCAATGGGTAGCGAAACAAGGTTTTTGGTTTCAGGTTCGCTATTCCATGTCGGGAGATGGACTCAGAGGGGCAGCGGCCTTTCACTTTTTGAGCATCCTCCTGCGGGTATTAATCTTCCTTTTGGTCGCCTCAGTCATTGGCTGGGCCTATCTGGCCAAGCGGACCGACTCTAGACAATTCAACCAAGGCATTCAGGATTCGTTGAAAGCTGGGCTTTCAGCTTCGGATGCGGAGATGCGTGGCTTCTCCCGTGTCCAAGGTCAGTTGGGAATTCAACGCCTTGCCTGCGAAGGCGGCGACCAAACCTTTTTCACGACTCTGGAGGCGAGGGTGATCCGCTGTAAAATGGGATTTTTTGATGGGGTCATCGGGAAATGGGATCCGGGTACGATTTCAATTTTTCGCCTCATTATGGACCTGCGTGCGGGGGCTGACGACGCAGATTCTGCCAAAAAACTGTCCAACGCGCTGTTCAAAAAAATTGAGAAGATCGATATTAAATCGCTGGAAGTTGCGGATACTACGCTCCACTGGGGTTATTCCGATCGAACGTACGGCTCGATTGTGAACAGCAATCTCAAAGTTCAACGGCTCGACGACGGCTTGAAGCTCATTTTTAAGGGAGGCACTTTTAACCAGAATTGGCTGAAAAATCTCGAAATTGTCAATCTGACGGTCGTTTGTAACCGTGACGGGCTGATCTTTGAAGAGGCCGAGTTGAAGCAAGATCAAGGCTTTATCAACTTCAGCGGCCTCAAGGTGCTGGGTGGAGAGCGCCCACGGATCGATGGCACCGCGAAGATCCGCCATCTCAGCTTGGAAAGCGCCCTACCCAAAGCGGCGCGGGGTATTGTGAGCGGATCGATCTCGGGCGACTTTCAAGTGTACGGATCCACCAACAGCGTAGACGGGGTCGGTTTTGCCGGACAGGTCGTGCTCGATGGCAAAGATATCATTACCGTGCGGGATCGGCTTCATTTGCTAAAGGCGCTCTCGATCGTCGATTATGAAAGAAACTACAACCGCATCGATTTCCGTGAAGGCTCGTTTCAAATCAAAACGATCGCGGATAGCATGACTGTGACGGGGCTGAAGTTGAAATCTGATGATTTATTTTCCCTTGAGGGAAAATTGAGTGCCCGGGCGCCGACAAACGAAGAGGCCCGGGTGGCTGTTGGCAAAGATGAAAATCCAGGTGGATCCCCGCTTTTCAGCAACGAGACGCAGGAATCCGAGGATCCAGTGTACAACTTGACAGAGCCGGAGATGAATCTAGGACAGGTGGCTGAAGCGTCAAAGCGGGGCAAGGATGCTTCTGCGGTAGGAGGGGCGCCGGTATCGATTTTTGATCGTTTGGGTATCAGCTATGAAATGCGCCGCATGGAAGAGAAGGCCGCCGAAAGGATTTCAAAATTACTTCGCTATGAAGGCTCGTTCGTCCTCACTTTGCCTAAAGATATTTTCGAGCGCGCGCCGCGATTGGCTACTCAATATCCGTTGGATCGTGCCGTGGACCGGATTCCTTTGACAGTTCCGATCAGCGGCAGCATCTACGATATCACCTTGCAACAGGCCGAGGATCTCTACCAGCAGGGCAGCCGATAAGGCTTCATGCCCCGGTTGCGAGACCAAGGCTGTGGTAGATCTCCCTGGTTGCGTGGCTTTTGTTGAGGGTGTAGAAATGGATGCCATTCACTCCTTCGTTGAGGAGTCCAGCGCATTGCTCAGCCGCGTAGTGAATGCCTACGCGCTCGACGGCTTCGGCGTTCGATTTCGCACGGTCTAGGGCCCGCAGAAGTTTCGCTGGATAGCGCGCGCCGGCAGCCAGTTCGGCCATTCGCTTCATTCCTTGCAGCGAGGTGACGGGCATGACTCCGGCGATGATCGGCACGTGGATACCCGCGAGGTCACAGCGGTCGCGGAAGTCGAGAAAGTCGTGGTTGTCGAAAAATAGCTGGGTGCAAATGTAATCCGCGCCCGCATCGACCTTGGCTTTCAGGAAATCGAGCTCGTCCATCCGGTTAGGCGTCGCTGGATGCCCTTCTGGAAATCCTGCCACGCCGATGCCGAAACCCCGCGGGTCGGGATGGCTTCCGGACTCGTTGAACTTTTTAATTAAGCGTACCAGATCCGCAGCGTGGCGAAATCTGCCCTCTGACCAATCGTAGTTCGGTTGATCACGCGGCGGGTCGCCGCGCAGTGCGAGGATGTTGCTCACCCCCGCTGCGGCGTAGCGTTGTAGGATCGCCATCACTTCCTCTTCCGAATGGCCCACGCAGGTCAGGTGGGGCACGGGTGGGATCGACGTCGTTTGCTTGATGCGGAGGACTAGATCGTGGGTCAATTCGCGGGTGCCGCCTCCCGCGCCATAAGTGACGGAAACAAAAGTCGGTTGCAGCGACTCGAGGTCGCGGATGGTTTGATAGAGTTCCTCCCATGCAGCGCTGCTGCGTGGCGGGAAAAATTCAAAAGACAGGGATGGCTTTGAATTGCTGAGAATATCGCGGATGTGCATAGCGAGTGGAGGAGGAGAATTGCAGAATTTCAGGCCGTGTCCCGAAACTTTTTTACAGGTTGGGTGTTTCTTTGATCATTCACACCTCAGACAGCGGCTAAAAAAGCGTCTATTGCCCATGAAAACAACTCTTGTTTCCTTACTTCTTGCTGGAACACCGCTGTCCTCTGTGGTTTTGGCTAACTCCGCAGAGGAAGGGAATGTTTCACGTCAAGGTGTGTCTCGTCCTTTCGAAGCCTTATGGAATGCGGCTGATGGCAACCGAGATGGTTTTATCACTGGGGAGGAATTTGCTAAAATTCCGCGTATCCAGAGACTGCCGGATGATAAACGCGCGGGCCTATTCAGGCGACTCGATCAAGACGCCGATGGTAAGTTGAGCCGCGATGAGCTGGCGCGCTTAAAACAACCTCGCGAGGGCCAAGGTCCGCCGCTCAAGCGGCTGTGGGAACTGGATTCAGACAAGAGCCGCGGGATCAGTTTTACCGAATTCCAGCAGGGCCCGATGATCCAGAAGCTTTTACCCGAAAAGCAAGCGAAGCTCTTTCATCGCTTGGACACTGATGGCGATGGCGTGATCACCCCCAAGGATCGTCCCAAAAACCCCCGCCCCGATCGTCCTGAGGCAGATCCCAAGCTCGATCTCAACGGCGATGCGGCTCTGTCTTTCGATGAATTCCGGCAAGGACCCGCCGTGAAGAACCTAACCGAGGACGAGCAGGAAAAACGCTTCCTGCGCCTCGACCGCAATGGCGACCACAAAATCTCAGCGGAGGATACCCCACCCAAGCCCCTGCCTCAGGAGCCTGCGCCGCCCATCATGGACAAGTTGTGATTTGGAAAAACCCGACGCAAAAGCGCCACGATCCCATGGGAATCGTGGCGCGTAAGATGGATCGTCGGGTGGCTGGGCTTAGGGGGCTGCAGAGATGGATTCTGCTCTAGCGACTGTGGCCTTCACAGTTTCTCGGATGTTGCCACCCTTGCGATTGCTCCACCACAGCACCACAGGCGATGCAATGAAGATCGACGAGAAGGTGCCGACGATGATGCCAATGAAGATGATCACACCAAAATCACGCAGAGCAGAGCCGCCCGCAAAGGCCAGAATCGCCACGCTGATCAGCGTTGCTCCCGAGGTCAGCAAGGTTCGCGACAGGGTCGAGTTGACCGCATCGTTCATGATTTTTTCCACCGAGTCGGTCCGCGTCAGCAGCAATTCGCGCACGCGGTCGAAGACGATGATCGTATCACTGATCGAGTAACCGGCGATGGTCAAAACCGCACCTACGTGGATGAGTGAAAGTTCTCCACCCATCAACACCACCACGCCGACGCAAATGATGATGTCGTGGAAAATCGCTACAAAGCCACCTAACGCAAACGAGAACTCGAAGCGTGCGGTCATGTAGATGACGATGCCTAACAGGCCCAGGGCGATCGCAATGAGCGACTGGGTGCGGGAGCTGCCACCGATCAAGGCGGAAACTTCATCCTGGCTGGCGTCGATCGCGTAGTCGTTGGAATTGGCTTTCTTTGCGCCCAGTGCGGGGATGGTTTCGCGCAGCTTGTTAGTGATGTCTTGCGCATCTTTCGTGGCACAGCGAACGGTCAGCATCGTGCCGGTCGTGACGTTGGTTTCCTGCTGTGGATAGGCCGCTTTCGAAAGCTTCATGCCCTCCACGGCTGTCCGCACCTGTTCAATCGGTATCTTCACGTCTTTACCGAGTTGGAACTTGATGAGCGTCCCCCCCGTGAAGTCGATGCCCAGTGCACGCTCGCCCTTGTACGCGAACGCGCCAACAGAGAGGATCAGAGTCGCAACGGCCAGGCCGATGCAAATCCGGCGCTTGCCTAGGAAGTCGTAGTTGGCGGAGCGGATCAGGTCGAGGAAGGTGAGCTTCTTGAACAGGCCCAGATCAAGAGACCAGCGGAAGATCACGCGGGTGACGAGAATCGCCGAGAACAAGGACGCTGTAACACCGATAATCAGCGTGACGGCGAAGCCTTTGATCGTGCTGGTGCCGAACCAGAATAGAATCACTGCGGTGATCAGCGAGGTCACGTGCGAGTCGAAAATCGCGCTGAACGCTTTGTCGTAAGAGGCCTCGAGCGCATTCTTGAGCGACTTACCGATGCGGATTTCGTCGCGCAGGCGTTCATAGATCAGCACGTTCGCGTCCACCGCCATACCGATGGTCAGCACCATGCCGGCAATGCCGGGCAGGGTGAAGGTGAAGCCAAACATAGCCATAATGCCGAATAGCATCACCGTGTTGATCGTCAGGCCGATAATGGCGATGAAGCCCGATAAGCGGTAGTAAAGCAGCACAAAAAGGAAAGTCATCACCAGGGCCAGGCCACCGGCGACCAGGCCTTGTTTAACTACTGCGGAGCCGAGAGTGGGGGAGACCTTGCGCATCTCATCGACGACAAGCGCGTTCTCCAGCGGGTTCATCAGCGAGTTGGCCAGACTCAGTGGCTCACCGGGATCGCGCAGACCCGTGATGACGAACTGTTTGCCAAGTGGGACCTGATTGACCACCGGCGCACTGATCACTTCACCGTCGAGCACGATGGCGATACGGTCTATTTGCGGACGCATGTTCTTAGTCAGGGCGATCATCTTATCCGTACCCACATTGTTGAGGGTGATGTCGACCGCATCGGCTTGTTGCTGTGAAGGATTAGCCATTGCGATGTCAGATCCACCCAGCGCAGCGCGGCGGTTGAGCAGGATCGGACGCTGGATTTCCTTGCCGTCCTCGTCTTTACTCTTGTGGATGAAGGCTTGGTAGCCGGGAACGATTTCGCTGCGATCTGCCACGCGATCGGCCAGCGGCTTGCGGTCTGGACCAAGTTCGTCGTTGCGTGGGCACACCTCGCGCAGTTCCAGCTTGGCCACCTTTTGCAAGGTCGCGCGAATCCGGTCGGACTCCTGAGGCTCGACTCCAGGCATTTGCAAGAGGATGCCGTTGCTGCCTTGGCGGGCGATGATTGGTTCGGCCGTGCCCATACCGTTCAGCCGCTTCTCAATGACGATGATGGCTTGGTCCACCTGTGACGGAGTCACCGGCATTTCACTGCCATCGGCATTGGTCCGCGGTTGGATGTGCAGCGAAAACGATGAACCGCCGAGAATGTCGATGCCTCCCTTGAGCCGCTCCTTCGGCGGCGATGCTGCGAACAAGCAGAACGCACAAACTCCCAGAGTCAGCACGGTGCCGATATTGCGCTTCCGTCGCTCGATCTCGGTCGCGAAGTACCAAAAGAACAAGATCATCAGGCCCAGCCCGATGAAAAACAAGGTCAATGGGTCTTCGTAAAAAGCTGTAGCGACAAACATAATGGAAGCGTGGTTGAGACTCGGGGTAAGAAGGGTATTGGAATCAGGATGCGTTACTTCGCGGCACTGTCCTTTTTGTGGACCGTGGCGATCGCGGATTTGTCAAACTCCAGCATTGTGCCTTCAGCGACTTTGATCATCACCGTATGGTCCTTGACGTGGTGGATGATGCCGTGAATGCCCGCCGATGTGATCACCTTGTCCCCTGCGGTCAGCGCGGCGATGCGGGCGGCCATTTCCTTACGCTGCTTCTGCTGCGGGCGAATCATCAGGAAATACATCATGACGACCAGCGCGACCATCATAACCAGAGGGTTGCCAAGAATGCCGGCCGGGCCACCTGCGGGTGGGGCTTGAGCGAGAAAAGAGGAGATAGTGAGGTTGTGGATCGGGTTCATAATGTTTTGGATAGTTGGTAGCGTTGGATGAATGAATTTTGAAAAGCGGAGAAGTTGCCCGCGCTGATTGCCTCTCGTGCATCGGCCACGAGGCGCATGTAGAAATGCAGATTATGAAAGGAAAGCAACCGCAAACCGAGGATTTCGCCAGCACGGAACAAATGCCGGATGTAGGCGCGGGAGAATCCCGCGACGTGCGGGTGGCAACTTTCGCACAGTGGTCGTGGGTCTTTGGCGTGGATCAGGTTCTTAATATTGATCGGCCCGTCGAGCGTGAATGCCATTCCGTGGCGGGCAATCCGCGTCGGCATCACGCAGTCGAACATGTCCACTCCGCGGGCGATCATTTCTAATATCTGCGGCGGCGTTCCCAGCCCCATCGCATAGCGCGGCTTGTCCTGTGGCAGGAACGGCACTGCATTGTCGATCGCGCGGAACATCTCATGTTCCGGCTCGCCCACTGAAACACCGCCGATTGCGTAGCCATCGAAGTCGAGCTCCACCAGCTCGCGCGCCGACTGCTCGCGCAGATCGGCATAGATCGACCCTTGGACGATGCCGAAATGGTGCTGCCGCCCCTCGCCAGAGCGCGGCTCATTCTGCACCACCCAGTCCTTGCAGCGTTTTGCCCAGCGGCTGGTCAGCGCCAGCGACTTGGCGGCATAAGCCTCATCGCACGGGTAGGGCGGGCATTCGTCGAACAACATCGCGATGTCCGAACCCAGCGCGCCTTGGATTTCCATGCTCAGCTCCGGTGTGAGCAGCATTTTCGATCCATCCAGATGATTTTGAAAGCGCACTCCCTCTTCAGTGATCTTGCGCAGTTTCGCCAGCGACCACACTTGGAAACCGCCGGAATCCGTCAGCATCGGCTTCTGCCAAGTGCTAAACCCGTGCAACCCGCCTAGCTCGCGGATCAATTCATGACCCGGCCTCAACCACAGGTGGTAGGTGTTTCCCAAAATAATCTGCGCGCCCAGCTGCTCCAGCTCCGTCGGGTGCAGAGTCTTGACCGTGCCTTGAGTGCCGACGGGCATGAAAATCGGTGTTTCGACACTGCCGTGCGGTAAAACCAAGCGCCCGCGGCGGGCAGAACTCGTAGGATCAGTGGTAAGAAGGGAAAATGACACGGCTGAAAGGCATGACATAGGCCACAACCCGCCCGCGGCCAAGCTCAATCATGAAAGCCTTCTCTTCTCCAAAAAATTTCGCCGCAGGGAGGATTTTTAGAAAAATTCCACTCGATGCGGAGCTTTCTCTATTGAACTCTCGCCAATCTGGATTATTCATGAGCGGCTGGGTTTACCCAATCCAAACATCCGCAACCTAACCAACTACTATCCCTATGAAATTGCTACTTACCGCGCTCTGCTCAACCTTCATGATCCTCCCTACCGCCTTTGCTGGTGACTGCGAAAAAGGCAGTTGCGAGAAGGGTGGATGCGACAAAAACAAGCAAGAAGAGGTCAAGCTCGATGGTTGTGGCAAGTGCAAGAAAGACGACCAGAAAAAGGAAGAGCAAAAGCTCGCTAGCTGTGGAGACTGCAAGAAGAAGTGCGACGACGACAAGTGTGATAAAAAAGAAGGAGCCAAACTCGCCTAATTCTCTCGTCTAGTCCAAGAATTTGAACAAGCCGCCGGAGTCTCTCCGGCGGCTTTTTTCTATCACCGACCCCGCGCCATGTGCCGGTTGACGGGCCACCAACCCATCGTCCACACTCACTCATCATGATGGAAGTGGTTTGCGGCGTGATCGAAAACGCGGAGGGGCAATTTCTCGCCTGCCTCCGCCCCGCCGGCAAACACCTCGGCGGCCTCTGGGAATTCCCAGGCGGCAAAGTGGAGTGCGGAGAAAGCCCCGAGTCCGCGCTTATCCGCGAGCTGCGCGAAGAGCTCGCCGTCGATATCGAAGTCGGCTCCCCACTCGGCCCGGTCATTTGGAACTACAACGAAAGAATGATCCGCCTGCGGCCTTACTATTGCCGCATCCTCGCCGGCGAACCTCAAGCCTTGGAGCACGAACAACTCCACTGGTGTGCGCCACAAAATTTCGACTCATTGAGCTGGGCCGCTGCCGACGTGCCGATCCTTCATCAAATCTCGGCCAATCGCAGTCGGGAAAATCAGCAGGATCCACGTCATTAAGCGATTTGGCACGAGTGCCGAAGACCTCCGCACCCGTGCCGAAGACCTGCGCACGAGTGCCGAAGACCTCCGCACCCGTGCCAAAGACCTCCGCACCAGTGCCGAAGACCTCCGCACCGGTGCCGAGGACCTCCGCACCAGTGCCGAAGACCTCCGCACCAGTGCCAAAGAC
>CALPMD020000004.1 GCA_943324575.2 Akkermansia muciniphila | reverse complement strand
CGACGCCTGCCTGATAGAGTTGCCATTGCTCCCAGGTGTCGGGCAGGCCGTCCTTGTCCTTGTCCACACCCAGCGTCAGATCCAAGCGCACCCGCTCGCCGCCCTTCCCCGCCGTCAGATTGCCCGAGACTTCGATCGGGTAGAACGTCTCGCCGTTCATCGTGACCACCAGACTGAACAGGCCACTGGCGGCGATCGCCTTGTCGGTGTAGAAAGTGGTGCCGCTGCGATTCTCGTCGATGCGGATCTTCAGCTCGTAGCTTTGGTCGATCTGTGAAGAGGTGATCGGTGTGCGTCCGACCTCGACCCCGCCCTTGAGCAGGATGATCTCCGCCCCTTCGGCCGTAACCGTCTGGCCGACCTGATCGCGCACCATCCCGTACAGCGTGTAATAAGGCGCCGGTGGGAAGGCCTGTAGGCAAGTCGCCGACAGCAGGAATAGCACAAACTTGAAATATTTCATGAGAAAGAGACTATTAGAACCAGCTAACATTAGGAACTTTCAATATTTCCCGCGGCTCCGGACAAGAAAAAAAATTAGACAAATCCGCAAAAAAGGCCGGATTCAGCGGGGAATATGCCACTGGGCCCGAGGGGCGATGCGTCCGTCTCAAGGATGCACGCTTCCGTCGCGAAGATGCACGCGCCCGTCTCGAAGATGCACGCTTCCGTCGCGAAGATGCACGCGTCCGTCTCGAGGACGCGCGCTCCTGTCTCGAGGACACGCGGGCCTGTCTCGAGGACACACGCACGCTGGTCGACCCTTTTCTGGGCCACAGCTTCACAAGGCTTTTTGCGGTGACCCGCTCGGCACTGTGGGAACGACTCAACCTGCTGAATGTACTCAAAAGCCATGGGACAGCATCGTCCCGCTGTATGAAGGAACCCTCAAAAAAGTCGCAATCGCCTTGCCGCTAAAACCCGCTTAACCGAACACAAACTCAATCATCAGGCGGCATCATTGCCCGCCTGTGGGATGGCTGTGGATTCGGTCTTACGTGCAAAACGACGGCTCCGTTTTGCGCCTAGCCCTTGAGATCTTAGTTGAGGCGTTAGGTTTTATGGGCCGACATATCGCTCGGCGACTTGACGCTGGGTGCCTAAGCCGTCGATGCCGAGTTCGATGATGTCGCCGGGCTTCAGGTATTGGGGTGGGTTGAAGCCGAGGCCGACGCCGGCCGGGGTGCCGGTGGAGATGACGTCGCCGGGGAGCAAAGTCATGAAGTCGCTAAGGTAGCTGATGATGTGCGGGATGTTGAAGATGAAGTTGGCGGTGTTGCCGGATTGTTTCTTCTCTCCATTCACGGTTAGCCAGAGGCGCAGGTTGTGCGGATCGGGAATCTCATCGGCAGTGGCGAGGAAGGGGCCGAGCGGGGCGTAGGTGTCGGCGCTTTTACCTTTGACCCATTGGCCGCCTCTTTCGAGCTGCCAAGCGCGTTCGCTGTAGTCGTTGTGCAGAACGTAGCCGGCGACATGGGAAAGGGCATGGTCGTAGCTGACATGCTTGGTGGTTTTTCCGATGACCACGGCGAGTTCTACTTCCCAGTCGGTCTTTTCGGAATCACGCGGAATCGTGAGTCCGTCGTTCGGGCCTGTTAGCGCGGTGGTTGCCTTGAAGAAAACGACGGGTTCGGCGGGCTCGGCCATGCCGGATTCGGCGGCGTGGTCGCGGTAGTTGAGGCCGATGCAAATAATCTTGCTGGGGCGGGCAATGGGTGAGCCGAGGCGGGCGTCGGCGGGGACTTCCGGGGCAGTGGCTGCATTTGCCTTCAACCACGCGTCGAGGCGGGCGAGGCCGTCGGTGGTGAAGAATGCCTCATCAAAGTTGGTGAATGCGGAGGAGACGTCGATGCGGCGGTCATCGGCGAGGATGACACCTGTTTTTTCGTGGCCGGATGGGCCAAAGCGGATGAGTTTCATGCTTGAAAGAGTGAGGTTGGGTCAGCGAAGAAGGGTGAATCCTCCATCAAGGTCATAAGCGGAACCGGTGATGAATGAGGCGTCGGGAGAGCACAGGAAAGCGGCGAGCGCGGCGACCTCGTCGGGCGTGCCCATGCGCCCAATCGGCTGGGAGGCAGAGAGCTTTGAAAAGATCTCATCCTCACGGCCAGGGTAGTTTTTCGCGATGAAGCCATCGACGAAGGGGGTATGGACGCGGGCTGGGCAGATGCAGTTGCAGCGGATGCCCTGGTCCACGAAGTCACGGGCGACCGAGAGGGTCATGGTCAGCACCGCGCCCTTGGTCATGCTGTAGGCGAAGCGGTCGGCGATGCCGACCTTGGAGGCGATGGAGGCGAGGTTGACAATGCTGCCGCCGCCGTTCTCGAGCATTTTACGGACGCCAAAATGAAGGCAGTGATAGACGCCGCGGACGTTGACCTGATAGAGCCGGTCAATATCTTCGGGGGAGGTTTCGAGAACGTTGCCGATGTGGGCGATCCCGGCGTTATTGACGAGGATGTCGAGCCGTTCTAGGGCGGCGAACGTCTGGCTCATGGATTCCGTATCGGAAACGTCGGCAGCGATCACGGTGGCGCTGCCGCCATTCTCACGAATGAGCTGGGCGGTTTCCTCACCGGCATCTGCGCTGAGTTCGAGGACGTGAAGATGGGCTCCGGAAGCAGCGAGGCGCAGGGCGATGGCGCGACCGATGCCGGAACCCGCACCGGTGACGAGGGCATGTGGCGTGATGGACATGAGTTGAATTCCTTTAGATTAAATCGCAGGAGGCGCCAATATCCTGTGGTGTTCGATAGACGCCACCTTCGACATGGACCGGGTTTACGAAATGATCGCGCAGATGCGGAATATGCTCCAGAAAGAGGGCAGGTAAGTCGAGACCAATGTGGTTGAAAAGGACGAGATGCTGATGGAGTTGGCCCATGTCGCCGACGTGCGGAACGACTGGAATGCCGAACTTCTTACTCATGATGCTCACGGTTAGAAACTCGCTGACTCCAGCAACGCGGACGGCATCGACCTGGATGAAGCCGGCGCATTCGGCCTGGAGGTAGTTTTTGAAAACGATGCGGTTCGGGACGTGTTCGCCGAGCGCGAGTTTCAAGGGGGCGATGGCATTCGCGAGGGTCTTGTGGCCGGTGACGTCATCGGGATGGGTGGGTTCTTCGATCCAGAACGGGTTTATTTCCTTGAGGCGGGCGCAGATGTCGAGGGCTTGAGGGAGCGTCCATTGCTGGTTGGCGTCGACCATGATGCGGGCATCGGGTCCGGCGACTTCGCGGACGATGCGGGCGCGGCGGAGATCGCGTTCCGGGTCTTTGGAGCCAACCTTGAGCTTCATGGCGGTGAAGCCGGCGTCGATGGCGCGTTTGCAGTTTTCGCGGACTTGTTCGTCGCTGTAATTGAACCATCCGACCGAGGTGTCGTAGCCGGGGTAGCCGCTGGCAAGAATGCCTTCACGGGTGGCGCGGGTGGCGGTGGGATTGGTGAGAAGCGCGAGGGCTTGGTCGTGGGTGAGAACGTCTTCGAGGTAGGAAAGATCGAGTGTGGCGAGAACTTGAGCGGGTGTGAGTTCGAGCAGCAGTTTCCACAGCGGCAGGCCGCGGGTTTTCGCCCAGAGGTCCCAGCAGGCGTTGGTGACGGAGGCGAGCGCGAGTTGGACGACGCCCTTGTGCGGACCGAGCCAGCGGAATTGTTGTTCATCGGCCATTTCCTTTTGGAGCGCGCCGAAGTTGGCCATGATTTCCTCGATGTCGCGGCCTTGCAGGCGGGAGGCATAGAACTCGGCGGCCTTACAGACGAGGTCGTTGCCCTCGCCGAGGGTGAAGGCGAGCCCGCTGCCGGTGCGACCCTTATCGTCGCTTAGCAGCGTGACCGCGTAGGAGTAAATCGGGTCCTTGTGGATGGCGTCGGAGCCGTGGCCGGAGCCGATGGGATAGCGGGCGTCGCGTGTGGAGATGTGGGTGATCATGGTTTAATTATCATTTAGACTAGGCTACGGTAACCGATTTCCGCACCGCCAGAGACGTGCATGATGTGGCCAGTGACGAAGCGGGCTTTGGAGGAGAGGAGGAACACGCAGGCATCAGCGATGACATCGCCATCGGGGCAGTAGCCGAGGGGATGGATGTCATCGAGGTATTTTGAAATGCCCGCGGGATCGGGTTGTTCAGAGGCCCACTGGCGGAGCATGGGAGTCCAGGTGCCTGCAGGGCAGACAGCGTTCACGCGGATGCCTTCCTTGGCGTAGTCGAGTGCCATGGATTTGGTGAGGGTATTCATTCCGCCCTTGGTGGCGGTGTAGGCAGCGTGGATTTCCTGACCGATCACGCCGACGAGAGAGGAGGTATTGAGGATACATCCCTTGCTTTCACGCAGGGCGGCGATGCCATGACGGGTGGTGTGGAGAACGCTCTTGAGGTTGATGTTGAAGAGGGCGTCCCACTCGTCGTCCGTGGTTTCGTGGAGTGGTTTGCTTGGGGTGGCGATGCCGGCGTTGTTATGAATCGCGTCGATTTTCCCGAAGTGTGAAAGCGTGCACTCGATGGCTTTTTTCACATCGGAATCACTGGAAACATCACAGGCAAATCCGATGTGGTCCGCCCCGAGGTCGGCGGCGGCTTGGGCGGAGAGTTCGCCATTGCGGGCCACAAGAACGACTTTCGCGCCTTCGGCAGCATAAGCTTTTGCACAATCAAGGCCAATACCCGTGGAGCCACCAGTGAGGAAGATGACTTTGTCTTGGAGTAGCATGGGGTGTTTCGAAGTTAGGTTAGTGGAAAGTGATGTAGAGAATGGTTATGGCGGCGATCACGATGCCGGCGAGAACCTTGTAGTTGAGGATGCCAGACCAGCCGGGAGCCTTGAGTGCGTCTAGCGGATGCGGCCAGTAGAGGGCTTGCAAATCCTCCCCGGCGAGCTTGGGTTGGAGCTTGGTGAAAACGATTTGCAGGGCAAGGCAGGCGACGAATAGGTAAAACGCCATCATCATGAACGGCGTGGTGATGAAAAAATCAGGAACCCAAGCGAAGGTTGCGGGGTAGCCATCGCTGAGGGCTTTTAGCGCATAAATGGCGACGCCGAGGAGCGAACCGAGCCACATCGTCCACTTTGCGCCGCGGGCGGAGGCGGCAGGCCAGAAGACACCTAGCAGGAAGACGCAGGTGATGGGCGGTGCCATGTGGGCGATAATTTCGTTGAGCGCATTGAAGATGCTGGCCTTGCGGTCAAGTAGTGGCACCAGGGCGATGCCGAGGGCGATGGATGAGAGCGTGGCGACGCGGCCGATGAAGACGAGTTGCTTGTCGCTGGTGTCCGGGCGGAAACGTTTGACGATGTCGTAACTGACCATTGTAGCGATCGAGTTCGAGGCGCTGGATAGATTTCCCATCAGCGCGGCCATCAGCGCGGCGGCAAGCAGGCCGAGCACGCCGACGGGCAGCAGCTTCTTGATCATGACCGCATATACCTCCTTCGATTTGTAGGGGCGGATGCCTTCAGGGGCGGGGATGGTTTCTCCAGCGTCGGTCGTCACGATTTTCACCGGCACGTCGGGGCCGATGATGAGGGAGGAATCCTTGCCGGTGGGCTTGATGGCGAGCTGGGAGAGATCGAGGGTTTCGCCGTCCTTGAGGCGGATCGGGTCGATCTTCGCGCCGCCGAAGTCACCGGTGACGGCGATGATTTTCTCCTTGCCGCCTTCCGGGGTGGTGACGGTCTGGACGAGGCGGACCTGGGTGACGCCTTCGAGGTTCCCTTGTTTGACGGCGGTGTAGAGCATCAGGCCGGGGACGATGAAGATAAAGACGGGGAGGATCTTGATGAGGCCGCAGAAGATCGAGCCAACGCGGGCGTCGTTCTCGGTTTTCGCGCCGAGCACGCGCTGGACGATGGTTTGGTCCGCGCACCAATACCAGATGCCGAGCACCGGATAACCTAACAAGATAGAATACCAAGGCATGGCGCTGTCGTCACCGTGGGGGCGGAGCATGCTCATGAGCTTGCCATCGGTGATGCCTTGGGCGGCGGCGTTGGCGGTGTCGAGCGTGGTGGTCATGCCTTCCCAGCCGCCGGTTTTGTGCCAGGCGAACCAGGTGATGACAAAGGCACCGAGCAGAAGGACGACGGTCTGGATCGTCTCGGTGATGGCCACAGCGGCGAGTCCGCCGACTACGGTGTAGATGCCGGTGAGGGCGCACATCAGGAAGATGCAGGTCCATTTTTCGATGCCGAAAATGTCGTGCAGGATCAGCCAGCCGGTGGCGAGCGGGAAGGCGATGTGGAAGATGATCGCAGCGACGATCGAGACGACGGCGAGCAGGTCGCGGCATTCGCGGCAGTAGCGTTTTTCGAGGAAATCCGGGAGGGTGGCGACCTTGGATTTCAGATAGAACGGGGCGAAGAAGAAACCGAGCAGGATCAGGGTGAAGGCGGCCATCCACTCGAAATTGCCGTTGAGCAGGCCAGTGTCGTAGCCAGATTGGGCGAGGCTGACGAGGTGGACGCAGGAGATGTTGGTGGCGAAGAGCGCAAGGCCGATGACGGGCCATTTCAGGGTGTGAGCTGCCATGAAATAGTCACCAGCAACGGACTCGCCCTGTTGCTGGCCCTTTTTCTTAGCGTTAATCCCAGCCCAACAGCCGAGGCCGACGACTCCAGCAAGATAAACAATGACGATAGCCCAGTCGAGAATGCTGATTTGCATGGAATTGGATTTTATGGATTTGACGAAAGCGCCCTGGGCGGAGGGATCACCGCTCCGGTTGTTTGGACTTTTGGACGATGGGGCATCGTCCGAGCTCAGTCTTGCAATATCCTGCGGCGGCGAATATTGAACATTCCATGAAAGCGGCTGCTCCATCCCCGATTTATCAAAGTTCGGCAGATTACCACGAAATCGACGACTGCGGCCCGCAACGTAAGGCGATTCGGGAAGGGAAAATCGAGCTGCACGCGCTTTCAAATGGCCACTACCCGGGAAAGCGCATGAATTCGAACATCCTTCCCGGGCTGGCGAACGTCGGTTTCTGGAGCTGCCGGAGTTCCCAGGACTGGGGCTTGGACTCGCACCGGAACGAGGGGCTGGAGATCGTATTTCTCGAAACCGGAGGCATGGGCTTCGAGGTGGACGGTAGAGTTCACCTGTTGCGAGCCGGAAATCTGACGGTCACACGCCCCTGGCAGCTGCACAAGCTGGGTGACCCGAACATTGGACGCGGTAAGTTATACTGGTTGATTCTGGATGTCGGTGTCAGGAGGCCAAATCAGGAATGGACGTGGCCTTCGTGGGTCGTTCTATCGCCGAAGGACTTGGCCGAGTTGACGAGAAAACTCCGGCATGGCGAGCAAGCCGCATGGATGGCGAACGCGCAGATGCGGCAGGTGTTTCGGGATATCGCAGATTGTGTTTTGCTCTGGAACCAACCACGCGTGGGTTCGCGTCTGGCTGTCGCCATTAACCGCTTGCTACTGGAGTTGCTGGACGTGCTCGCGGAGCAACAGCATGAGGAATCTCCTTCACTGGTGACACGGCGGCGGACGGTGGAACTGTTTCTGAACGATTTGGTCGAAAATCCTTTGAGCTGCGCGGAGCCATGGACGGTTGAAAGAATGGCGGCGCAGTGCGGCATGGGAATCACTGCGATGGCGAAGTATTGCAAGGAACTCGTCAACATCGGACCCATGGCGTTCCTGAATCAATGCCGTATCGATCATGCGGCGCGAGCCCTTCAGGAAACTCAGAGTATTTCAGTGACTCAAATCGCGATGCGTTTTGGATTCAATTCCAGCCAATACTTCGCCACTCAATTTCGCAAACGCCATCAGATGACACCGGTGCAATACCGGTCACGGGCATTGAAGGGCGGCCGTTTGCTGCCTCGCTGACGATTCAGGCAAGTGGCTGGAGGCGGTAGATTTCGCGTGCGTTGTGCTGATAAAGGCGCGCAAGTTCGTCGTCGGAGCTGCCGGATAGAATATCATCGAGCAGGTGGGTCCAGCTCGAGAGATCGCGGGTGAGATTGCAGACCGGCCAATCGCTACCCCAGACGATGCGGTCCCAGCCGAAGCAATCAATCGCGTGTTCGACGACCGGGCGCACGGTATCTGCGGTGATTTCGCCAGACGCATAGGCGATGATGCCGGAGATCTTGCAGGCGAGATTCGGGCGGCGGGAAATTTCGCGGAGCTGCTCGCGCCAGAAGGTGAGGTCGCCAGATGCGATGTTGGGCACGCCGCAGTGGTCGAGAATGAAGCGCGTGTTTGGGCAGGCGTCGATGAGGGCGGCTCCGGCGGCAAGCTGACGCGGGAGCAGGCAGAGATCGAAGGTGAGCCCGGCCTTGCCGATGAGCGAGACGTTCTCGCGGAAAAGGGTCGTGGTGGAAAGTTCGTCGGGCTGGGTGTGCAGCACGCGCCGATAGCCAACGAGCCGCGGGTGGGCGGTGGCTTCGAGTTGCGCGGCGAAATCCGCATGTTCCGGGCGGCAGGCGGCAATGACGCCGGACATGCGGTTGGCAGAATCTTCTGCGAGTGAGCAGAAAAAGGCGGCCTCGGAAACGGACTCCTTGTCTGGGACATCGACCTCCATGAAAATGGACTCTGTGATTCCGCAGCCATCGGCAGCGGCTCGGTATTCCTCCATGCGGAACGGCTGTCCTGCTAGGGCGGGGATGCCAGCGGTCCAGTCGTAGCTGAAGCGCTGCGGATAGATGAGGTGCAGGTGGGTGTCGATGCGGTCCATGGTTACTTGGAGGTGAAGTTTTCCGGGTGGCGGTATTTCACGGTTTGGATGTGCTCGCAGTAGAGAACAAGTTCGCCGTCATTTTTGAAAATCTCATAGGACGCGCGGTAGAGCCCCATGTCAGGATACTTCGGGGATTTTTCGAGGTCCGTTTTGATCGTGTAGATCGTGTCATTGATGAACACCGGTTTGATGAAGCGCAGCTTGTCATAGCCGTAGCTGAAGGCGTTCACGCAGTTGGTGGCGACGAGGCCGAGACCCGCGGAGAAGACAAACGCACCAGCCACAAGGCGCTTGCCGAAGATGCCTTTTTCCTTCGCGAAGATTTCGTCGGCAACGTAGGGATGCATGTCTAACACGAGCGCATTGAACTGCATGCTCTCGCCCTCGGAAATCGTGCGGCGGATCGAACGGATCTGGTGACCGATGACGATGTCTTCGTAGAACCAGTCCTCCGCATTCCAGACGGGGACTGCAGCATGTTGCTCCTTCGGTGTGTTATGGGGTTGGCGTGACATGAGGATTAGTGGGTGGCGGGTACTTGATTCAATTGGTTGCCATAGCCGATCATAATGACGGCAAACAAAAGGATGCCGATGGCGATGGTGATCAGGTATTTGGTGGAGGCTGAGCTGGACGTCCATTCCTTGCGAATGATGGCGACAATCGTGCTGAAAAGAATCAACATGATCATGTGGAGTGGCCAATCCACGGAGCTTGCCTTGCCCATGCGGTTCGCACCCATGCCGTAAAAAATGAATTGCAGGTACCAAAGCAGTCCCGCGATGCCGCTCCAGAAGATGTTGCTCATCAGGGCCGGTTGGGCATTTGCGCTGCCACCGATGAGTTCGCGCAGGTTGCCAGCCTTGTATAGCTTCCAAAGCGTGATGGGTAGGATGCAACAAAACGCTCCTGTACTGGCGAAGAGGAAGTTGATGTTAATCACAAAGTCAGGGTTGGCACCCTTTTTCAAGGCGATCGCCGCAATCGGGCCAGCTGTCTCCAGAGCCACGCTATAAACTGAGGAAAGCACCCCGGCAATCACGCAGAGGGGAATGCCGATCGAGGGTTTGAAAACCGTATCGTGGGTCTTACCGAAGGCTTGCAACTCCACCTCCTTGCGCCGACCTGCAAATCCGCAAAGCAGGGTTCCAAGGAATCCAACGACCATTCCCGCGATGATCGTGTTGCTGCCGGGTTGTGATAGATTGAGCGTTCCCGTGATCAAAGGAGGCAGGAAGAATCCCAGCATGGCGGAAAGTCCGATGGCGAGAGCATAGGTGAGTGAATAGCCGATGTAGCGGATGGCGAATCCAAAGGCCATACCCCCGAGTCCATAGGCAGCACCGAAGCCGAAGGATTTCCACATGGCATCCTGTGGTGAGATGGCGAGGACCTCTGATAGATTCGGTATGAAGATGATGGAGCCAATGACAGGGAGCAGAAGCCATGAGCTGAGGCACATCCAGAACCAGAAACTCTCGTAGCTCCAGTTGCGGATCTTGTGTTGCGGGGTGAAACAAATAGCAGCTGCAAGCGCTCCAATGGCGTGAAGCAGTATTCCGAGGATGGGGAATATCATGATTGAATTTTTAGTTAGATATTAAACTCGTAGTTAATGGCATCGGTATGTTGGCCGATGGCGGGCGCTCCGATTGGAAATTTTGAAATCATTCCGTCAATGCGGATCGGGCAGCGTAGGGTTTTGAGTGGAGTGCCGGCTGGACAGAGGACTTCCTGTTCCATGTCGAGTACGCGGTAGCCTTCAGTCTGTCGCAGGCGTTCCCAGCTCAAGACATCTGCGCACCAGATGTCAGCGGGTTCGAGGATGGAAAGCCAATGGGTGGTGGTGTTGGTGGTTAGGTGATCGCGGAGAATGGATTTGATTTCATCGCGCTGGTCGAACCATGACTGCCGCTCCTGATAGGCGAGGAGGGCCGGGCAATTCAGAAGTTCTCCCAGAACGGGGATCGATCCCATGGCGAGTGCGAGGTGTCCATCGGCGGTGGCATAAATGCCGTAGGGTGCGCCTAGATAGGCATGGGCGTTGCGGACTGCGCTGCGCTGCGGGGATTTTTCGCCGTCGTTGAGATGGGTCGTAATCACTTCAAACTGGAGATCGAGAATAGATTCCAGAAGGCTTACCTCCACTCGTCCACCTTCGCTGGTGACTCCACGGCGGACGAGGCAGGCCAGGATGCCCTGCACGAGGTGGGCACTTGCAGTTAGATCGGCGACTGCAAGTCCCATGGGGACGGGTCCATCACCTTCGTCTCCGGTTAGCCATGAGAGGCCTGACATGGATTGCGCGAGCAGGTCTTGGCCGGGTTTTCCAACCCACGGGCCTTGGCTGCCGTAACCGGTGACAGTGGCATAAACGAGCCGCGGGTTGATCGTGCGGACGGCTTCGTAACCGAGCCCAAGCTTGTCCATTACGCCGGGGCGGAAATTTTCAATCAGCACGTCTGCCTTGGAGATGAGGTAGCGGATTTTCTCCAGATCGGCGGGGTCCTTGAGGTTGGCGGCGTAGCCCTGCTTATTGCGGTTGATCGAGTGGAAGAGCGTGCTGTCTCCTTCGACGCCGAGGTTGGAAATATAGAGTTGGCGGCAGATGTCACCGGTGCCTGGGCGCTCGATCTTGATGACGCGTGCACCGAGGTCAGCAAGGCGCATGGCGGCGGCCGGACCGGCGAGGAACTGGGAGAAGTCGAGGACGACAAGATTTTCTAGCGGCTTCATGGATGGGAGGCGGTGAGATAGTTTCGATAAAGCCGGTTGATTTCCACTGCGGCATCAGATGGAGAGATGGTTCCGCTGACGCAGGCATGGGCGACCGGTGTGGCTGCGTCCTGGAAATTCATGTAGCCAGGGAACTGAGGGCGGAGAAGTGATTCGTCGAGCGTTTGAAGGGTGTCGCAAAAATAATCGTTACTTGCGGCATTCACGGCATCGTCGGTCCAGGCCGCGCGGTGTCCGGGCTGGCCACCGGATTGGAAATAGACACCCATCTGCGTCTCCGGGGCGGCGGTGAATGCCGCGAAATCCATGCAGACTCGCGGGTGCTGGGTCCGCGATGAAACGGCAAGCCCTGCGCCGCCTAGGGTAGAGCGGAGGCGTTTGCCATTGAAGGTCACTAGGCCACCCGCCTTTAGGATAAAGGGTGCATAGCGCGGGCGCGAGTAGTTTGAATAACCATAGGCGAAGGGGCAGTAAGCCGCACGCGGGTTACTGGATTGCGACATCCACTCGGCGGTGCGGATTGGGTTGCGATCGAGACAGGCCGGATCACAGAGAGCGACGAGCTTGCGAAGTTCTGTCAGAGCGGCAGCGAGAATTTCATTCGGGGCCACGCCGACGTCGGTTGAAAACGGCGCATGTCCGAGGGCCGCGCAGAACGTGTAACTGTGCATCAGCATGTCGATGGGAAACGCGGACACGGAGACGAAGCCGCGTTTAGCGAGATCAAGCACATCTTCCCAGGTTTCCGGCAGGGTGAGACCATGCTTTTCGATCAGATCCGGCCGCCAGGTGGCGATGGGCGCTGCGGCATCGGTAGCGAGCGTCCATTGCCTGTTCTGAAAACGATAGCTTCCATGCGAACCGCCGACGGAGTTCGCGGCTTGATTTGTTAGAAATCCCTCGGGCAGCCAATCCTCGTATGGTAGTAAGAGCCCCTCGGTCGCCGCGAGCGCGGTGTGGGGGTGGTCCATGACGATCAGGTCGTAGGCAGTCGCGAGATCCGCCAATGAGGCATCGGCGAAGGCTTGCAACGAGCGTTTTTCCCAAACGATGGTGACGTCGGGATGGAGTTCTTCAAAACGTTGGGCGCAGGCGACGACGCTGGTAAAGCCCCGTGTGTGGTTCCAGGCGATTCCTTTGAGAATGGTCATGAGAATGAGGAAAATTCGGAGGGTTTCACTCCTCCACGGGTGGACGAGGCGTAGGCGGCTTCTACCGCTTCCATGGTGTGGATGACGTCAGAGACGTCGGTAAGCATATGCGCGAGAGTGCCTTCCTTGTGGCACTGTACCTGTGCCATCGAGCCGATGAATGCTTCGGGAAACCACGAGCCTTCAAGGGTGACGGACTTCCACTCACCGGGGTGGCCAGCATCATCTAATAGGCAATATTCAAAAAGATCCCCCACCCCGTGAGGGTAGTCGATCAGCAGGCCGACGCGGGCCCTGATTGCGCCCTTCGTGCCTTCCCATTTCAAATAGCTCTCCTGATGTTTCGGCCCGAAGCGGTGGAGGTGGTTGGTGGTGATGGTGGCGCGCACCGGGTCCGGATAGTCGAGCAGGATGGCGCTGCACACCGAGGCCAGGTCTGGATGCAGCGGGTGCGAAACGGTGCGGGCATGGATGCTGTCAGGGTCACCGAGAAATGAGCGGATGAGGTCGATGTAGTGCACGCTGTGATAGACAATCTCCATTCGCGGCAAGCCGTTGAGGAAAGGGAACAGCTCCCATGGCGTCATGGTGGTGAGGCGCATTTCCATGTCGAGGAGGTCGCCGATCATGCCTTGGGCGATGAGGTTGCGCGCGGCAGTGACAAAGGGTGCGAAACGGAGTTGGCAGTTGATCGCAGCGTGTAACCCACGCTCGCGGCAGACTTCTAGCACCTCGCGGGCCTGCTCCAGATTCTCGCCCATGGGTTTTTGGATCAGCACATGAGAGCCGCCAGGCAGACGGCGGAGGGTATCTGCAAATAGCGATGCTGGCAGAGCGAGGTCGAAGATCACGTTCTCCGGCGCGGCGGCGATGGCGGCATCAAGGTCATCAAAGACATTCGCGATGTCATACTCGGCGGCCAGCGCATCGGCACGCGGGCGGGTGCGGTTGTAGATGCCCCAGACGGGAAATCCGGCGATACGGTAGGCCGGCAAATGCGCGTCCCTAACGATGCCACCAGTGCCGATTATAAGGATCGGAAACGGCACCGTCGGAAGCTGCGGTGCGGTGTCTGTGATCGGTGGAAAGACAGTGCTCATGCGACAAAAAATTTCACTGGCAAAATAATATTTCACACCTGAACATCAAGCGCGAACGTTGTCACTCTGAAAAAACACCTATGAGTGCTAAATCCCCAAGCTATTCCGTCCCTGCCCTTGAGAAAGGGCTGGATATTCTGGAGGCCTTGGCCGCCTCACCCTCGCCGCTCTCTTTGGCCGTGCTTGCACGCGACCTGAATCGAGGCTCCGCTGAGATTTACCGCATGTTGGTCTGCTTGGAACGGCGTTCCTATCTGCGGCGCGAGACGGTTTCCGGGAAATACATGCCCACACTGCGTCTATTCGAACTCGCGCACGCCCACTCTCCGCTCCAGACCCTGCTGGACGCAGTCCGCGAACCGATGCGACGGGTCACTGACGCACTCGGCGAGAGTTGCCACTTGAGCGTCATCGAACGCGGTAAGCTGCTGGTGATCGGCCGTGAGGACAGCACGGAAAGCATTCGGCTCTCCATCGAGATTGGCAGCCGGTTTGATCCCAAAAAGACCGCATCTGGACGCCTGCTGTTGTCAGCAGAACTCGAATCGGTCATCGCCCGAGATGAGACGATCGAAGGCGTGGATGACGCGGTGGTCCGTATCGGATCTCCCCGAGCTGCAGTCCATGCCGCGCTGGCGGTATCCTGGTTGCGTAGCCGGAAAGGCGCGAAAAAACCAGCTACCGTTCTCGCCGCATTGAAAGCGGCAGGGAAAACCATCCACCAATCCCTTGGAATTGAATTATGAAGCAAATCCCCTTTGAAGAGTTTGAAATTGGCAGCATCCGCACGAGCAACGGCCGCACGATCACCGAAACAGACATTGTGCTGCATGCAGGCCAGAGCGGTGATTTCTATCCGCACCACATGGATGCCGAGTGGTGCAAGACCCAGCCATTCAAACAGCGGATCGCCCACGGCACGCTCACCTTCACCATCGGCGTCGGCCAAACGGCGGCAGGCATTAATCCCTTGGCGATGACCTATGGTTACGAAAAACTGCGCTTCCCCAAACCGGTCTTCATCGGCGACACGATCCGGACCCGAGTGACCATCTCTGACAAGCGCGATCACAAGCGCCCGGATTACGGGATCGTGGTGGAGAAACTGGAGGTCCTCAACCAATGCGACGAATGCGTCATGGCCTGCGAGCACCTGCTGTTGGTGAAGCGTTCGGCACTCGTTTGAGTTCGGTTCGGATTATAGGACGAAAAAGCCTTCGGTCTGATCCGTTTGCCGACGACGGGAATTCAGCGGCTGAGCCCAGGTTTCGTGCGAATTCGGGTCATTTTCCATGAGACAACGCGCAGATTGAAGGAATCTTCACAGAAGGCTTGCCAAGCCGCGATGAAAGCAGAAAATGGGCGCAACCAATTTTGGTTCCCCATTTTATGAAGTTCCGCATTTCCAAGGAAGCCTTGCTCGATGGCCTGCAAAAGGTCCAACACGTCGTCAGCTCGCGCACTACGCTGCCTATTCTTTCCAACGTGCTGCTGGTCGCCAAGGATGGTCGTATCCAGTTCACCACCACGGATTTGGATGTGGGGATCACTGGCTCGGTGGAAGCCCAGATCGAGAAAGAGGGAGCCACCACGCTACCCGCCAAGCGCTTGGTGAGCATCATTCGCGAGCTGCCAGCCAGCGAAGTGGAAGTAACGGTCAATGCCAAGAACCAAGCGGAGATCCGCAGTGGTCCATCATTCTTCAAAATCATCGGTCTCAGTGAGTCCGAATTCCCGCCGCTTCCTGACTTCGAAGGCGCGAAGGTTTTCAAAATCCCACAGGCGACTCTGCGCGACGGCCTGAAAAAGACCTCCTATGCCATCTCCACCGATGAGACGCGCTACGTGCTCAATGGTATTTTCGCCTCGTTCCGCGATGGGAAAATGACCCTCGTCGCCACCGATGGCCGCCGTCTTGCCATGGTGGATGCGGATCTTGAATTTCCGGCGTCCCATGAAACCGACGTCATCATCCCGACCAAGGCGGTGCAAGAACTCCAGCGCCTGTTGGGCGATGCTGGCGAAGTGATCGTCAAGCTAAGCGACAGCCAAATTTCCTTCACCATCGGCGACAGCCTGCTGATCAGCAAGCTGATCGAGGGCAACTACCCGAACTACCGCCAGGTCATCCCCGGCGACAGCAATGAGCGCGTGGTCATTTCCCGCGAAGCTCTGTTGGAAACCGTGCGCCGCGTTTCGCTGCTTTCTTCCGACAAGTCGAACTCGGTGAAACTCGTCTTTAGCGAAAACCGCATCGAGGTGACCGCCAACTCACCCGACGTCGGCGAGGCACAAGAATCGATGGATGTGATCTATCAGGGGCCGCCAATGCAGATCGCCTTCAACCCCGAGTTCCTCCAAGCCCCGCTGCGCGCCCTAGACACCGACGATGTTTACCTCGACTTGATCGATGAAATGAGCCCAGGCGTCCTTCGCATCGAAGGGAACTTCCTCTACGTCCTGATGCCGATGCGCGTCACGAACTGAGCCACCCTTTCCAAGGGTAATAAGGACGCCTTCCGAGTTGTCTCGGACAGTGTCCAATCCGATTTGGAGACTGTCCGCAGCCGTTCGGAGGCTTTCCAAACCTTCGCGGACACTGTCCGAGACGACTCGGAAGCTTTCCAAACCTTCGCGGACACCTTCCGAATCATCTCGGAAGCTTTCCAAACCAACTCGGAAACCTTCCAATGCCATGCGGAAGCCTTCCGAATCATCTCGGAAACCTTCCGAAGTCTTACGGACACTGTCCGAAGCTACGCGGAACCTGCAAAAATGTCGGCTAAAAGGCGATTTTCTCGGGTGGGCCTTGGATGACGACTATACCGCCTTCATCTAGGGCAAGCTCCTCGACTTAGCGTCGCACGCCATCGCCAAACGCGGGCTTGCTCTCATTCCTACTTCTGCGAGTCTGAGAGTCACCTCTTTCGTCGCTATGAATCCCGACATTCGCTGGAAACAACGATTTCAAAACTTCGACCGCGCTTTCGCGCTGTTGAGCGACGCCTTGTCCAATGGGACTGCCGCACTCTCTCCGCTGGAAAAAGAAGGCGTCATCCAACGCTTCGAATATTCCTTCGAACTCGCTTGGAAAACCACCAAAGACTTCCTCGAAGAAAGCGGCCTCACCATCACCCCGCTCACTCCACGGCAAGTTCTCAAGGAAGCATTCACCGCGAAAGTCATCGCCGACGGGCAAGTCTGGATCGACATGCTCGACCAACGCAACCTGCTCTCCCACACCTACGATCTCGCGGTCTTCGAAAAAGCCGTCGAGGCGATCGCCGCCCGCTACCTGCCCGCCATGGCGGCTCTCCACGAGTTTTTCACCCAGCAGCAGTCGCTCTCATGAAAACTCCCGGCCTCACTTCCCACGAATTGGATTTGCTGGCGCAGGTTTTCCGCCACCACCCCGAGGTCACCGCCGCCAAACTTTTCGGCTCCCGCGCCAAAGGCACCCACCGCCCCGGCTCCGATGTCGATCTCGCCGTCTGGGGCGATGTCGATGCCATCCGTGCCGAAGACATCGCCGCCGATCT
>CALPMD020000003.1 GCA_943324575.2 Akkermansia muciniphila | reverse complement strand
GATTTTGCAGAGCTGCAGGCAAGTATCGAATCACAGACGAAGGCGTCTGGTGCAGAGGACCGGACGATTTATAAAAGTCGATCAGGCCTTGAATCTCTTCCTGTCGGTGAAGCCAGCCAGGAAAATTCTGATACCCCGCCCCAACAGGCCATCACGGAGTATCGAGCCTCTGTAGAACTGCTCAACTTCCTGCAAAAGCGGGACATTGAGCTGCGTCTCAAATTTAAATCAGGCAACCGGCTGCTAACCCTCAATCAAAGGCAACTTGATGCTTATGATACAAAACGACGAGCACTTCTTGCAAAATATCCGAGCCTTGTTGCTGAAACGGAAGGACTCGAATCCGATGCGGCCAATCCTAGGCGGGGTCTGATCATGGAAAAAGCACAGCTTGCCGCCATTGGTGCGAAAATCGAAGTTTATGAAGCCTACATCAAGGATATAGCGGAGCAGTTTGGTCAGCAATACGCCATGGGAGCCGAGATCGATGAGGTGGAACGCCGCAGACAGATCGAGGATGCTGAGTACAGGTCACTCGAGGCAAACCTGAAAAATGCTAGGCTAGACCAGACTCTGGATCCCAAGCGGATGCCAAACATCACCCTAGTCCAACAGCCATCGAACCCTATCAAAACATTCGACAAGAAGATAGGGGGCGTAATTTTGGGCCTCGCTGGGTCGGGTTTTGTCGTCGGTGTCGGCCTAGCATTCTTAGTCGAACTGCTGCTGGACCGGCGGGTAAAGCGGCCCATGGAAATTCAGTCAAGACTTCATCTGCCACTCGCATTATCGATCCCCTATTTTGAGAAAAAAACCCGTGAATTGTTGATGCCGCCCTCTGGGACTAGGTCGCTTTGCATCGAACAGCGGAGCGATGGGGCCGGCACGGATGCGGATGATCAAATCATTGCGGAGCCTGAAATTGAAAAATCAAAACACTTTATTCTTCCGTACTCCGAACGGATACGTGACCAAATCATTTTTAATTTTGAGGTGAACAATGTCGTACATAAGCCCAAACTGATCGCGGTTACAGGCCTGTCTGGGGGGGCTGGCGCTTCCACCATTGCTGCCGGACTCGCCAAATCATTCTCAGAGATCAAAGGGGCCAAAGTGCTATTGGTCGACCTCGGCGCCCATCAATCTGAAGACCATCCGATTTTTCCGGAAATTCCACGCTATTCGATCAAGGGGGCTCTGCATCTGGCCACGACTCCTAATTTCAAGGAAAATCGGCAAAGTCTCTATCATGCCTGTCCCGAGATTCAGAGACGCAATGGCAATGCGGCTGGCCTGTCGTCCATCCAGTTACATGAATTGATGCCGCAACTGCAGTCATGTGATTTTGATTACATTGTGTTTGATATGCCGACCATTGATAAAACCAGCCGGACTCTGACGATGGCAGGGATGATGGACAAGGTGCTACTGGTGCTTGATGCTGAAAATACGAGCCGAGACGCCTTGATGTGGGGATATGCCGAGCTGGCGAAGGGGAAAGCTGATGTTTCATGCATATTCAACAAAAATAAGCCGCTGGAATCACGGTGGTTATCAGGTGATATCTGAACGGGTTGGGTTGAGTACGTTTGGGTCTTTTCGATTTCTAAATCGCTATGATTCGGTTGCGCCACAAGTTCTTGATCCAATCATTCCGAATTATTGATCAATTTGTTCTCGTTGCCACAGGTTTGGTGGTTATTTTTTTTTGGCAGGAAGTTTTAGCAAGGAACGAAATTCGAAACAAAGAATTACCCCATCGTCTAGAGGATGCCTTTTATGCAGTACTTTTAATCGTGGGATGGGTTGCAATTTTTAATTATTTCATCCGCTATCAGTCAGATCGGTTAGTTGCTCTCGATACCCAGCTCAAAAAGTTGCTCCACGCAGCGTGCATCAGTTCCTTATGGCTGATCATTGTAACTGCTACTTTTTCGGAAAGAGCGCTCCATACCGTACAAGTCTTCGTCTTCTTTACGACGGTTGGCCTGCTTGGGGCAGCAAGTCGCATTTCAGTCCACCATCTTCTATTGCAAGCTAGGAAATCGGGGTTAAATTATCGCTATTTACTAGTGGTTGGGGCTAACGACCGTGCTCTACGGGCCGCCACAAGGATCGATGAAAAACCGGAGCTCGGCTACAAGATCACCGGCTTTGTCGCAGAATCGCCAGCGGCTTTGGAGGAATGGGGACGACAAAAACCTGCAAAGTGGATGGTCCTCGGGCTACTGGATTCTCTCCGCGATGTCTTGATTGCAGGAAAAGTGGATGAAGTGATTGTCTGCCTTCCTGCAGATGCTCGATTCATGGATATTAAGACCATTGTGAAGCATGCGAGCGATCTGGGAATCGTTGTCCGACTCCTGCCTGAACCTGATGACGGATTGCTTCTCAAAAATATCCATGTAGAGGATTTCGATGGTGAATGCGTAGTGACCTTGTTCAGAGAAAAGATGTTGATCCATTTGTTCGTGAAGCGACTCATGGATGCATCACTTTCACTCGCCGCATTAATTTTGTTTTCGCCGCTAATTATGGTGGTGGCAGTTCTAGTGAAGTTAACCAGCCCAGGGCCGGTGCTATTCCGGCAGAACCGCGTCGGCATGAACCAGCGCCAGTTCAAGCTCCTGAAGTTTCGCTCGATGGTAGCGAATGCTGAGGAGTGCCTCGCCGAGATTCAGCACCTCAACGAACAGGATGGCCCTGCCTTCAAAATTAAGAATGATCCTCGCACAACCTGTATCGGTCGATTTCTTCGAAAAACCAGTATTGATGAGCTCCCGCAACTCCTGAATGTCCTGCGCGGGGAAATGAGTCTTGTTGGCCCACGTCCGCCTCTTCCCGAAGAGGTGAAACGTTACGAATGGTTTTTTCGAAAGCGCTTGTCCGTGAAGCCTGGGGTCACCTGTATTTGGCAGATCAGTGGCCGTAACCACGTAAGCTTTGACCACTGGATGCAAATGGATCACGAATATATTGAGAACTGGTCGGTCTGGTTAGACATCAAAATACTTTTATTTACAATTCCCGCTGTGCTTTTCAGCCGCGGCGCATCTTGAATTGAATGAGCGATGCCGAATAAAACCCCTAAAGTGCTGGCAATCTCGTCTGGGGGAGGCCACTGGGTGCAGTTGCTCCGTTTGCGCCCGGCCTTCGCTGGATGCGATGTGACCTACGCCACCGTTCGCGATGGCTATCGCACGGATGTTAGTGAAAATGCTAGCTTTCGGCTGATTACAGATGGCAATCGCTGGAATAAGATTAACCTGATTCGTTCCGCTTTAGGGGTCATGCGCCTCATGCTGTCGGTCAAACCTGATGTCGTCGTGACCACGGGTGCCGCACCTGGCTATTTTGCCGTCCGTATCGGCAAATGGTTCGGAGCTCGCGTGGTCTGGTTGGACAGCGTTGCGAATGCCGGAGAGCTTTCTCTGTCGGGCAAGCAAGCTGGGTCGTTCGTGGATTTGTGGCTCACCCAGTGGCCGCATCTCTCTCGCTACGGCGGACCGCAGTTTTTTGGCAACGTGTTATGATTTTCGTGACAGTAGGTACGGATTTGCCCTTCGACCGCATGGTGCGAGTCATGGACGAGTGGGCTGGGCAGAATCCACAGCGCGAGGTCTTTGCCCAGATTGGCGAGGGCGGCTGGCAGCCGCAAAACATCCGCTTCGCCAATTTTCTTCAGCCTCTTGAGTTTGTGGAGTACTTCAAAGCAGCCAGTGTGATTATCTCTCATGCGGGCATGGGAACGATCCTCTCGGCGCTACACCACCGGAAGCCTATTCTGGTGATGCCCAAGCGTGCCAGCCTCGGAGAACAACGCAACGAACATCAGCTTGCAACTGCAAGGCACATGCTGGATATGGGCTGCGTCAACGTGGCATTCGATGCCACGGAACTCCGCGAATGGTTGGATCGATTGGATAATTTGAAACGGCCGAGGCCGATCGGCGTGTCTGCCAGTGAGAGTTTGGTGCAAAAGTTGCGGGATTTCATCTTCGACCATCCAGTCTGAGCCGCGGGATGAGTGGAGAGCTGTCTCGCTAGTACTGGCTAACAGCTTGTAGCCGCATGGCCATCAAACCCAGCGCTACTACAGCAGCCTGCTCGGAGCGCCTGCTAATCCTGTCAGCAATGGGATGACACTCCTCGCCATTGCTTGAACCCAACGATCAGCGACGATGAAATCATTATGAAAAACGACGTGGCAATCGTCATTGTGACATATAACTCCGAAAATCAAATTGGGAACTGTCTTACCAGTGTGTTTGCACAAAATAAGGGGGTGAGGCAGCAAGTTGTGGTAGTCGACAATAACTCGCAAGACGGTACGGTAGAGCGAATATGCCGGGACTTTCCAAATGTGGAGCTTGTCTTGCCTGGAGAAAACCTTGGCTTTGCCAAAGGGGTGAACCTCGGCGTGAATCGCACAAATGCGGACTACGTGCTCTTGCTTAATCCCGATACGGTGATTCTGGATAATGCGGTGGATGTGATCGTTGGTTTTGCCAGGAAACAACCTAGCCATGGACTATATGGAGGCAGGGCACTTAGGCCTGACGGGAGCTTGGAGCCATGCTCATGCTTGGGAGTTCCCACGTTATGGAGTATGGCGCTATTTGCGTGCGGCGTCACGACCCTCGTACCTAGAAACCGTTGGCTCGATCCGGAGTCACTCGGCAATTGGTCGCGTGACAGCGTGAGAGAGGTCGGCGTCATCACCGGCTGTTTTTTATTGGCTTCGACGGAGGCATGGAGAAAACTCGGAGGACTCGACGAACGCTACTTCATGTATGGTGAGGATGTGGATTTGAGTCTGCGCTCCCGTGTGGCGGGTTATCGGCCGGTGATTTGTCCGGACGCAAAATTGATACACGAAGCAGGGCAAAGTTCAGAAACTCCCGTTCACAAGGCTCTCTTGCTGTATCGAGGCAAGGCATCATTGGTGAGAATCCATTGGAAGGGGCCTCGTCGTATGCTCGGGCTATTTTTGCTTGCCGCGGGAACAGGCCTGCGGGCCGCGGTGAGTTCGGTTTTGCCTAAGGCGCGCGGTTCTGAGGCAGCCTGCCGCTGGCAATTACTTTGGAAAAAGCGCGACGAGTGGCTCCAGGGCTACGCAAGTCCCTAGCGTGTATCAGCCATAGGCTCGGCCTTTGCATATCCCGCCTTGCTACTCATGATCAGCGTCGTGATTCCTTCGTACAATCGGCGGGAATGTATCCTTACACTCCTGAGCGATATTTATTCCCAAGAGGGTGCGGTGTTTGAGGTCATTGTAGTTGACGACTGTTCGGACGACAATACCGCTGATGCGGTTAGCCAGCAATTCCCCCAAGCCACCCTGCTCATAAACGAGCGAAACCTTGGCCCCTGTGTCACTCGAAACCGTGGCATCCGCACGGCCAAGGGCGAGTGGGTTGTAGGCTTCGACAGCGATGTCACCCTCCCTGACCGACGCCTTTTGGCAAAGGCGGTTAAAGCCTTCAGCGAATCACCTGACATCACGGGCCTTGCCTTCCGACTCTTGAAGAAGGACGGAAAATCTGAGGATTTGGAACGCTGGTGGCACCCTCTACCCATCGAAAGATTTGCCAATCAACAGTTTCTAACCTCCTATTTCAGCGGCACAGCTTATGCGTTCCGTAAAGAGGCTTTAGTCGCGGCAGGCATGTATCCCGAAATCTTTTATATGCATTATGAGGAGATCGAGCTTGCCTTACGAATCATTGATCAGGGAGGAAAGATTCTCCACTGCCCGGATCTGGTCGTCCTTCATCACGCCAATGAAGTGTCTAGGCGAAGCGAGGTAAATTTATACTATAAGCCAAGAAACCAGATCTTGCTCGCAATGTCTTGCTACCCGCTGTGGAAGGGCCTGGCCTTCGTGCTTCCGAGGATATTTTACCAATTTTTCCTCGCGGCCAAGGGTGGCCATCTCAACCACTTTGCACGGGCAATGGGTGATGCATTGGTGAAAAGTCGCGCGGTTTCCCGCTGTCCGCTTAAATCCGACACCTTTACCATCATCCAAAAGCTCAAAATGGAGGGTTGTGATATTAAGTGCGAGTCGTGAATATGTCAAAATCCATGGGCTATCAAAAAACAATTTGACCAAACGATTCGGTTGAATTATTTTGCATAGTCTTAATTCAAAAAGTCATGAACTCCCCCCAACTTTCAAAGTTATTTTCATCTGACGAGATCGTGAAAACCGTCTTTGGGTGGATGGTCTCACTCTTGATCATCCTTCCTGTGGCACAGGGTGCCCCACCGTCGCGGGTGCCGGCATTCGGACCCAACGGCTCTCATTGGCCGGATCTCATTCCAACGCCATACATGTATGAGCCATCTGCCAATGATATCGAGGTCGCTCCCACTTGGGCGGCCATCAAGGCAGCGGTGCAAGGACTCAGCGATGCGAAGGCTAACGCGGGCGTCCGTATCCTCGTGCAACCCGGCACACTAGCCGGTAACGGGGCGGGTTCCAGCTCGACCGCGGTCATTGATACCATGGGTAATTCCGCCTGGATAAAACGGGTCACGATCTGTCCGCGTGATGGCTATGGCACAGTGACCTTCTCGGGGGGCGTGCGGTTTGTGAAATGCCTTAATATCTGTTTTGCTGGATTTAAGAACACGGGCGGATTTTTCTTCGCGGCGTGTAATCGGAGCGCACTGGCATGGACTAAGACGGTCTATTTGAAGGTCGTCACTCAATATGCGGCAGTAGACAAAATGGAGTTTAGCGAAGTCGTCGTACCAGACTCAAGTGTTGACAATGTGGACATCGCCCAAGTCGGACCTGACACTTATCCAGCAACAAATTTTAGATTTGATGGGTGTTATTTGGCACCGCGTTACTATATCGCGGGAACTCTGCCGCGCCCCCACACGGATAGCCTCCAATTTTACACAACGAACGGGGCGACATGGGATCGTTGGAATTTCGTCCTTCGCGATACGGCGATCTTCGGTTCCAATAACGCCGGTCTGCAGACAGGAGTCGTGGACGGGATTAATTTTGAACGCTGTTATATCGTCGCGGGCGCAGTTAATTTAAGCCGTTACCCTGTGCCCGCGGGCGGCGAAAAGGGGGAGCTTTTCTCGGCAATCAATGGTGCCGGCAGAAACTGGACCGCCACGGATTGTTATTTTTTTGGGTCGTCCTCGTTGAGTACGGGTGGCGGACTAGGTGCAAACCAGCCATGGGTTTCTGTCAAAAACTCCACAGTATCCTTCTCGTCGTCGAGTTACAACATTCCCCAGGCTGGGTCATGGACCCTGAATACAAACAGTTCATTTTACGTCGCCGCGATGCCCCCTTACCCGACCGATGCCTACCTGACTGGCATTTGGAAAAAGACAACCGTGACCCAGCCCCCCACCGTGCCAGGCACTCTAACGGTTACAGCGGGTGGCGGATGGCAAAATCTTACGACATCTTCCCAAACGAGTTTGTTTAGTGTTGCCTTTAACATGACGCCCGCATCCGTCGGGATCGATGCGGTGGCAGGGTTGTCTGCTTCCACGGCGGCCTCCTGGACAGATCTTGCTGTCGCCGTTCGATTCTCGCCTGCGGGCGTGATGGAAGCCCGAAACGGCGGTTCCTACATGGCGGCGAACGTGCTGAACTACCAAGCCGGAGTCACCTATGGGGTGCTGCTCACGGTGAATGTGGCGAACCATACCTATTCGGCAACTGTCACGCCGGCTGGTGGATCGCCAGTGGTCATTGCTACCAACTATGCCTTCCGGACTGAACAGGCAGCGGTAACGTCACTTGCGAATCTTGGCGCAATGGCCGCGGTCGGATCCCTTAGTATTTCGGCAATTGCTGCGCCAACTACTGCGCCCAGTCCGCCATCGGGATTGAAGGTGCTTCCGAATTGATAGCCGTGTGGACTCCCTGTGCAGCCCCCTCCATGGCCTGAAATGACATGAAAGCCAGTAGAGAGGATTCTCCAGCGTCAAGTCCACGTGTTCTTTACAGTTTTCCCTATCGGATTGGAGCTCAGCGCGTTTGCCTCACCGCGTGGCAACAGGCAGTCTGGGTGGCGAGCGCAGGGGCAAAGGTGAATGTGCTGTGTGGATCGGTTTCTAGATCGCTAGGCGTTGATTTATGTGTGCATCCAACTCTTAGCTGCGGTCCTGTCAAATTGCCCTTCCGCGTACTCGGTCGATACCGCACGCTACAGTTACACGACTGGCTGACTGCCCGTTGGCTGGACGATCATCATGCTTCTGTTGATCTCTTCCATGGTTGGCCGCTGGCTTCACTCAGGACGATGCGGGTCGCTAGGCGGCATGGCATCCCCTGCCTGCTGGAACGGCCCAATGCCCACACAGAATACGCATTTCAGGCGTCTGCCGACGAGAGTCAGCTGTTGGGGCTGTCTCCACCTGCAGCGCATGACCACACGTTCGACCGGCAGGTTCTGGATCACGAAGAGCGTGAGTATGCCGAATGTGATTTTCTTTTGTGTCCGTCTAGCTTTGTCGCGCGCACTTTTCTGGAACGTTCCACTCCTGCCTCGAAAATCCTGCGTCACCATTATGGGTTCGATGATATTCGCTTTTTCCCGGGTGACCAGAATCCAGAATCATCCGGTCTAACAGCCATTTATGCAGGAGTTTGCGAGCCCCGAAAGGGACTCCACTATGCGCTGAAGGCCTGGCTTGCTTCAGAGGCACATGTGGGCGGGCGCTTCCTGATCTGTGGGACTTTTGTGCCCGGTTATGCGGAAAAATTGGGATCCTTGCTATCCCATCCCAGCGTGGAGGTTCTGGGTCACCGAAATGATCTCCCGGAGATTATGCGTAAATCCGATCTTTTCATCCTCTCATCGCTAGAAGAAGGGAGCGCCTTGGTCACCTATGAAGCGCGAGGATGCGGATGTGTTTTACTAGTATCCGATGCCAGTGGCGCTCCTTGCTCCCATGAAATCAATGCCTTGGTTCATCCGATGCGATCCGTGGATTGCCTTACCTCGCATCTAAACCTTGTTCATCGTGACCGTCGGGTTCTCTCGAGCTTACGGAAGACCTCTCTGATCGATTTGAAAATGCTTACGTGGCAGGCCGCAGGAATCACGCTTTTCGAAGTGTACCGGGCGACATTGGCATCAGGCGGTGCTAGTACCCAGCTTGACTATTCTTCTGTCACCCAATGAGGCGGTATTTAGCACGTTGAATGAGGCTGGCCATCTGCTCGTGAACATGCGATACCAGCAATTGACGATTCAATGGCGATGAAGCTCCTTTACATCGCTCACTTCTACCCTCCATGCGGTGGATCAGGAGTCCAGCGAACCACGAAGTTCATCAAATATCTCCCCACTTTTGGAGTGAGTGTTTGCGTGCTGACTGGCCAGAGTAACCTGGACGAACGCTGGTCTCCCGAAGACCTTTCCTTCCTTGGAGACATCCCATCGATTGTGCGCGAGTATCGCGTGACTGACACAGCCACACATATTTTCGATCATTCGAGGGTCAAAGCACTATTGATCATGGGAAGGCAGGCGATCGCTGACGAAAAGCCAGACCTGATCCTGGTAACACTCTCTCCGTTCGAGGATGCCGAAGTCGCGGCGCGGCTTTCCGCCGAGTCAGGAATCCCATGGGTGGCTGACCTTCGGGACCCATGGGCACTGGATGAATTCCAAGTCTATAAATCTTTATTCCATCGCCTAGCTCAGCGCTGGAAAATGAAGCGGGATCTTGCCACTGCCTCTGGAATTATCATGAACACACCGTTTGCTATGAAGATCCTGCTAGAGGCATTTCCAAGCTTTCGGGGCCGCTCAGTGACATCGATCACCAACGGATTTGACCCGGAGGATTTTTCCACCGCACTCAGCAAAAATCGCTCTGGACGTTTTCGCATCGTCCATTCAGGGACCTTTCACTCGAAATTGGGCCTTCATCAGCGCGCACACGCGTTGAGTTATCGCATTCTCCGGAGGTGTACGCCTGGAGTCAGGTTGCTCCCGCGTTCACCATACTACCTTATCCAAGCCCTCGTGGCCCTGCGCGAAAAATATCCATGGATCGTGGCTCAGATCGATGTGGTGTTCGCGGGAGTGATGGGAGAAGCGGATTTGAAGATGATAGAAGGAAGCCCGGTTGGTGATTGGATACAAATTACCGGATATGTCGACCATCAGAAGAGCGCCGACTACGTCCGCTCCGCTGACCTGTTGTTTCTGCCGCTGCATGAACGGTGTGGCACGGAGAAGTCTTCGATCGTCCCAGGCAAGACTTACGAATATATCGCCAGTGGAATCCCCGTGCTAGGTGCGCTCCCTCCCGGAGATGCCCGCGACTTTGTCGAAGCGGCGGGAAACTGCTGGCTTACGGATCCTGGCGATGCGGAGGGGATTGAAGCAGGCATCCTTCATTTTTTTGCGCAGTGGCAAAATGGTTCCATTTCCTACTCCCGCTCACCGGCACGCATTCACCGCTATGATCGAAAAAATCTCACGGGTGAACTGGTGAGATTCTTGACCGAAGTCAAAGCCGTATCGGGCGGGAGTCACGCCACAGGATTTGAAACACATATTGATACGCTATGAACGCTTTCGCCCTCATTTTCTTCATCGCTACGGCCGCAGGAATCTGGGCAGCTCCGCGGAAGTTGGCGGTGATCCTCTTCCTCATTGGCTGCTGCTACATGACTGTGGGACAGGGCTTGGTAATCGCTGAGTTAAACCTGCCGATCATTCGTATGCTAGTCATCGTCGGACTGCTTCGCCTTGCGATACGGGGGGAGAAAATTGCCGGAGGCTTCAATCTGATGGACAAGCTCATGGTGCTGTGGGCGTGTTGGTTGTTTTTTGCAAGTTTCTTCCACGAGTGGGCTCCCGGCAGCGGGCCGATATACACCTGTGGTGTACTCCTCAATACAATCGGTTTTTACTTCATGATCCGGTCATTTTGTCTCGCTCCTGATGAGTTGGTCGACATCCTGACCGCCCTCTGTCTGATTCTCGCTCCGGTAGCCGTTTTCATGTTTGTCGAGCAGGCGCTCCATTGGAATGTATTCTCGATATTCGGCGGAGTGCCAGAATCGCCGCTATTTCGTAACGGTCGATTCCGGGCCCAAGGGCCTTTCAACCACGCGATCTTGGCTGGTACGGTCGGAGCAGCCTGTTTTCCCTTTGCGGTCGCTATATGGAACCGCAACCGAGTGGCTGCGATAATCGGAGCAATATCCTGTCTGGTCATGGTTTTTGCCAGCGCGTCAAGCGGACCCATCATGAGCACGGGATTTGCCGTACTCGCGCTCTGTCTTTGGAAATGCCGTCCCTTAGTCCGTTTCATGCAAATAGCGGCAGTGCTTATCTACCTGCTTCTTGAGCTCGTGATGAATCGCCCGGCATACTTCCTGATCTCTAGTATCGACCTTACGGGAGCCAGTTCCGCTTGGCACCGATCTTATCTGATTCAGCAGACGCTGAGACACCTCGATGAATGGTGGTTATTCGGCACCGACCGAACCGTTCACTGGATGCCAAATCAAGGAAGAATCTCTGATATGCATACGGACATCACGAATCAATACATTGCCTTCGGCGTGGCGGGCGGCTTAGTCAGTGTCGGGCTTTTGATCGTGATGATTTGGCTGACTTTTCGAAGCGTGGGCAGGATTTCCGCCCGAACTGAGGTGTCGGCGCAGCATCAATTTGTGTTTTGGTGCATGGGATCGAGTCTTTTCGCGCTGGTGGCTTCCGGCGTCTCGGTGAGCTATTTTGGGCAGTCTCTTTTCTTCTTCTGGTTCCCAATCGCCGCGATGGGATCGTTCTGCATGCTGGGGAGTGCCCCTTCACTGGCCGATGGAGATGGATGGGAGGTCTCGAATGACGAGGGCAGCGAGGAATTATCCGAAGGATACTGCCGATGACGAATGGGGGAAAAAGGACGGTATGCGTTGTCACCCGCTGGTTAGGTGAGCCGAGCGAGGTGTGGGTTTGGCGACAGCTCATGCTGTTTTCGCATACGCAGCCGATCGTATTTACGTGGACCCGAAAAAATGCAGCCAATTACCCGACGGGGGACATCTCGGTACACCTCGCAGGCACACCCGAGGATCCGCAGTTAGGGCACGGGCGCTGGTTATGGAGGTTGAGGAATCTGGTTTCGGGGAATTTTTTCGGAACCCAGGGGACAGAGAAGAACCGGATAGTCGAAGTGCTGCACCAAAATCAGGTTTCAGCCGTGCTTTGCCACTTTGGGCAGAGTGCGCTGCGCCTTCTCCCGGCTTGCGAGGCGGCAGATATTCCAATAGTCGCTCATTTTCATGGTCAGGATATCTCATCCGGCCTGAACAATCGTTGGTACCGTTGGAGCCTGAAGAAAATGCTTCCTCGGTTTGCGGCCGTCGTTTGTGTTGGGTCGCAGCAAATGCAGCGCCTTCGCGACCTCGGAGTCCCGGCGGATCGCCTTCATCTAATACCCTGCGGAGCACCCAGCGCTTGTTTCCCGCTGTCCCGCCGTTGTCCCGATCCGATGGGCACTACGTACATCTGCGTGAGTCGGCTCGTGGAGAGCAAAGGAGTTGCTCACTGCATCGGCGCGTTTGCACTAGCGGCTGAAAAATTAGCCGAATCAAAGCTTATCGTTGTTGGCGATGGTGACGTGCGAGACAGCTTGGAGGCTCTCGTGCGGGAGTTAGGCATTTCGGCCAGCGTTCATTTTGCCGGATCGCGCTCTGAAGAAGAGGTCCGGAGCCTTCTCAAAAAATCGGATGTTTTTCTCCAACATTCTTTGGATCATTCGAGTGGGTGGTTCGAGGGGTTCGGAGTCGCGGTTGCCGAGGCGTCATCCATCGGACTTCCTGTCATTGTATCCGCGTGTGGCGGGCTGATGGACCAGGTCGTTGACGGAGAGACGGGCATTATAATCCCGCAGAAAGACGAGGCGGCCATGGCGGAGGCAATGGTTCAGCTTGGTCGCGATGCCCAGCTTCGTGCAAGGATGGGTGACAATGGGCGCCAACGGATGCTCGTCCATTTCGATACCACAACCCAAGTCGAAAAATTAGAACAAGTGCTGCTTAATGTCATCGAAGGGCACGCCCGAAACTGAGCGGAATACTCGCTCACTTTAACGATGGCAAAGTAATGAACCACTGCTAAAAGACGTTTTTATCATCCATGAATTCGCTCCTCTCATCTCTTCCCATCCCCCCTCATAGAGAGTCTGGTTGGCCATGGACCGAAGTGCCGACTATGTTAATGGAAGAGGCTACTAGCGAGCGGGTGCCACCGCGGATCAGCATTGTGATTCCGAGCTTCAATCAAGGTCGATATATCGAAGAAGCGATCCGCTCCGTTCTTCTCCAAGGGTATCCCAACCTGGAACTTACGATTATGGACGGCGGCAGCACGGATCACTCCGTGGAGATCATTCAAAAATATGAAACGTGGCTCACGGGGTGGGTCAGCGAGCCGGACGGGGGCCAATCTGACGCGATTAACAAAGGATTTGATCGCAGCACAGGAGAGATCATCCACTGGCTCTGCAGTGACGACCTCCTAATGCCGGGAGCACTCTGGAATGTGGCCAAAGCATTCGCTAAAGAGCCCGAATGTGATGTCGTCGTCGGGCATTGTCTCTGCACCTATGAGGATAGCCCGGAGAAAAATGGAGTGCTTCGTTCGTCGGTGGAGTCGATCCAAACGATGCCTTATCTATTCGGCGTTTGGCAGCCTAGCTGCTTCTTCCGGAGAGCGGCAGTGAAGCGGGAACAAGTTCTCCGTCGCGAATTGCACTATTGCATGGATCGTGAGCTCTGGTGCCGACTCCAGGCCTGCGGTGCCCGTTGGAAAGCCATCGATAAAACTCTAAGTAGCAATCGCTTCACCGGTGACAACAAGTCGCTGGTCGGACAGTCCAAAATCATTCAGGAGATTCACGAGATATACCGCAGCTATGAGTCAGAACGGGTGCCGCTTACCGCGCTGCTTCTCTGGTTCTGGCTTCCGCTTGTAACTGTGGGACTGAAACGGCCACCAGGGGCGGCCCGCAACTTGCTGCGAACGGCATCCAGCAGTGTGACTTTCGGGCTGAAGCGCATCTATCCTGCAGTTCGCGTTCGCGCGCTCCAGAAAGAGTTCTACCGCTACAGCATGTGATCACCTCATTTAACCACTTCTTGAATCAAGCTTGCATGGGAAGGCACATCCATTTCGTCAGCTTTCTCCGGCGCAGCCCCTGGGGGGGCAGTGAGGAACTCTACTCCAAGGCTGCGCTTTGGCTCCAGCAACATAAGGCGCAAGTTTCTGTTTCCATGAAGTGGTGGCCAGAAGCCATCCGCCACCCTCGCGTCAGCGAGCTGCAGAATCTCGGCGTGGAAGTGTCATTCTGGGGCGGGCGCTACACGTTTCTGCGTTCGTGGTGCACGCAGGGAATTAACCGGGTGATCCAATTAATCGGGTGCTTCCCACCAATCCACACGATGGCATACGCTGTCCGTGATGCTGATCTGGTCGTGTTTTCCAGTGGCGGAAACAGCTTTCCGAGTGATCCCGTAAGAACCTGCCAACAGCGGGGTCAAAAATATGTGCTTATCATCCAAAGTGTGAGCGAAGCGACGTGGCCACGTGACACTGAAGTGGCAGAGTGGCGTGCAATCTACCAGGGTGCGGAAGCCGCATTTTTTGTGAGTCGTGCTAACCGTGAAAGCACGGTCTGCCAGCTTGGCTTCGACGACCCAAAATTTCAGGTCGTCGTCAATCCAAATAACGCTTCATGGGAGACCCCGTTTACCTGGCCTGCGGATACAGAACGCGCAGAATGGGCCTTTGTCGGTCGGCTTGAGCCGGGGCATAAAGGGGTTGATCTCTTGCTTCGCGCATTTTCCCGAGCTCGCTGGAGAGATCGCGCTGTCCACCTCAATCTCTATGGCAACGGATTTTCAGAACAGGCACTGACACGCACGAAGAGCATGCTTGGTCTAGATGCCCAAGTCACTTTCCGCGGCCAGGTCTCCGAACTGGATCAAATCTGGCAACGAAACGAGATGCTCATTTTACCTTCACGTCACGAGGGGCTTCCACTCGTAGTTACCGAGGCGATGTTGTACGGGCGACCCTGTCTAGTAACCAACGTGTCTGGGAATGCCGAACAACTGGAGGATGGGGTCACTGGATTTCTAGCGGTGGGGCCCACCGTGGACGCGGTTGATGAGGCACTGGAGCGAGCTTGGATAGAACGGCATCGGTTACGCGACATGGGTCTAGCAGCGTATGAGAGTATCCGAAATCGAATTCCCCGCGACCCAGTACACGTGTTTTGTGAATTGCTACTGCAAGCCGCGACCGCGCCCGAGGCGGAACATTCTACGAACTTCTCCGAGGAGTTCATCGCTCTGAAGTCCTAAAAAATGCTGGCTTTGCCCACACTCGTCTCGATCATTGTGCCAGCATTTAACGCTGCAGGCCAGATCCGGCGTTGTGTCGAGTCGATATTGCGACAAACCCATCGAGAGATTGAGGTCATTGTGGTCAACGATTGCTCGGCTGATGACACCCTGGCAATTCTCGATGACCTCGCTGTTTCAGATCCACGAATCAAAGTCATCCGTCTCTTCGAAAACGTAGGCGTACATGCCGCGCGAGCACGTGGCGTCAGGGAATCCGGGGGTGAATATCTGGCATTTGTAGATGCAGATGATTGGATCGATCCCAAAATGATCGCTGCGCTTCTCAACGAAGCAACGACTTTTCCGGGTGCAGACATCGTGGTCTGCGGGGCTGTACTGGCAAATGGGATTGGCCAATGCGGCCGTCATAAGGTGCGTTTCCGCCGTCGCAAAGCCATTGATTACCGTCTACTAGAGCGATTCTGCCAGCTCGAGTTTGGATCGGGCGTTCTTTGGAACAAGCTGTATCGCGCGGATCTGATTAGACCTTTCGCCTTGAAGCGCTTGGAGAGACGGGTCGATGCAAGCGAGGACTATATCGTCAATATCGGCTGCTTTGCCAACGCCCACCGCGTGATCACATTACCAGAGACTTACTACTATTACTATGAGAACCCGGAAAGCGCCTCGCGCGCCGCTCCCACGGCCATGGGATTCTCGCGGACGCTTCGTGCATATGTCGCTTGCTTGGAAACGTATGCAGATTCCTTACGCGGGGAGTTCAGCCTCATCAGTAGCCTGTATGCTCGCCAGCTAAACCACGCCTGCTATCGTGTAGGTTCGCTCATGGACTTCAAATTAATGAGCGGAGAACTGCAGGAGACCCTTGAGAGACTGGCCCGGATTTATCCAGAGGGTGCCTACGCACTTGTGCATTCATTCGATGTCGAGCAGCACAATAAGCTTAAATCGTCGATACACGATTTCCGACAGGTGCGGCAAACCATTCTCAGTCTCACGGGCATGTGATACAGCGGATGAAATCTCCAGCATATGAATGATAATGACCTGGTTGTTCCAATGTGAGATCGTTCGGACTGCGCTACTGACATTATTGATCCGTGTGGCCATTAATTTTTTTACTTACCCTTGATATACCATGCCTGAACTCATCATAGAATCTGGAAGAATCGAGAAGCAATATTGGAAAGACCTCTGGAAATACCGTGAATTGTTGTATTTCCTCGCTTGGAGAGACATACTTGTCCGATATAAACAAACGATCATTGGAGTCGCATGGGCTGTGATCCGCCCAATAATGACGATGCTTGTCCTGACATTCATTTTTGGGAAATTAGCCAAAATGCCATCGGCTGGCGTGCCATATCCCATACTAGTTTTCAGTGGCATGTTGCCATGGCAGTTCTTCGCCAACGCATTCACAGAAAGCGGTAATAGCCTTGTAGCAAATGGAGGCATGATCTCAAAAGTCTATTTTCCACGACTTGTAATACCCATCAGCAGCGTAATCACCAGTTTCGTTGATTTTCTTATTTCAGCGATATTGATGATATTACTTATGCTGTACTATGGGTACATGCCTGGTTTGAAGATTGCGATACTTCCGGCCTTTGTGATTGTCGCCTTCGCAACTGCATTTGGCACGGGATTGTGGATGTCTGCGCTCATGGTTCGCTATCGCGATTTTCGATTCATCGTTCCATTCGCGATCCAATTCGGGTTGTATATATCACCTGTGGGGTTCAGTAGCACCGTGATTCCCCAAGAATGGCGCTTGTTATATTCATTGAATCCGATGGCGGGAGTGATCGACGGCTTCCGGTGGTCACTTCTAGGAGAGACTGATATGTATTGGCCAGGATTCGCGAT
>CALPMD020000002.1 GCA_943324575.2 Akkermansia muciniphila | reverse complement strand
CCATTCTGATGGCCGATGGGTTAGACTGTGACGTCGACGGTTAGATCGCCTCCAAGGCCCTCGATCGCGGCGACCAGCGCAGCGGATTGGACGTGTTCGGGGATCGAGAGGATGCCATGCGCCCGGAACATCGGCTGGCCGCTCATCGGCGCACTTTCCAGGCCCGTGGTGAGTTCTTCAATATTGCCGCCGGCATTGGCGATGGCAGCCGAAAGTTCACGAACGATGCCCGGACGGTCGTTGCCGACGACATCCACGGTCAAGGTGCGGCGGGCGAGGGGTTCCGCGGCTTCCTCGCGAGCAGCAAGGATGGTGAGCCCGGTTGCAGCGTTGTTTTGCAACTCCTCAATGAGCGCGTCTGCCTGATCGGATGGGCATTCGATGCGCACGATTCCCGCAAACTGACCCGCCAAGCGCGCCATCCGACTTTCCAACCAATTTCCGCCGTGGCAGGCCACGCGATCGGCTAGCGAACTTACCAGGCCGGGACGGTCATTGCCGAGCACCGTCAGAACGAGGGACGTTTTCATGCGTGCTAGAAAAGCAGAACTGCTTGGGAAAGCCAGAGATATCACTGCGGACGAGGCGAGCTTGTGAAAAATTTCACAAACCCCTTGCGAATCGGGGTGTTTTGGGTGCTTATTTCCTCGGCAAATCCGGCATGAGTACCACTACCCAAGAATTCGAGGCACCTGACACCATCGCACGCGCCGCACGCGCTGCGGACCATTACCATGCGGAAACGGACGATCTCGTCGGCGAGCGCATGGTCTTGAATATGGGCCCATCCCACCCGGCGACTCACGGTGTGCTGCGCCTGATTCTCGAACTCAATGGCGAGATCATCGACTCCGCCGATCCGGACGTCGGTTTCCTCCACCGCGGCGACGAAAAAATCGCGGAAAACATGCACTACAATCAGTTCGTGCCCTACACGGATCGGTTAGATTATCTCGCGCCGTTGGCGAACAACGTCGCCTATGCCTGTGCCGTCGAAAAGCTGATGGACTGGACGCTGCCACCGCGCGGCCAAGCACTGCGCGTGCTGTGCTGCGAACTCGCTCGCATCTCCTCCCACATGCTGGGCGTTGGCGTCTGCGCCATGGACGTCGGTGCAATGACGGTTTTCCTCTACACCTTCACCGAACGCGAGAAGGTCTATAACCTCTGCGAGCAGCTCACCGGCGCCCGCTTCACGACTTCCTACACCCGCGTCGGCGGCCAGGTGCGCGACATGCCTGCTGGCTTTGACGCTCAGGTCCGCACCTTCCTCGACGAATGCACCGTCACCATCGAAGAGATCGGCAAGCTGCTCGATAAGAACAAAATCTTCCTCGACCGCATGGTCGATGTCGGCGTGATCAGCCGCGAATCCGCCATTGCCTGGGGCATGACCGGTCCGAACCTGCGCGCCTCCGGTGTCGCTCGCGACCTCCGCAAAGACAGCCCTTACCTCGGCTACGAAAAGTACGAATTCGACGTACCGATCGCCGAAGAAGGCGACTGCTACGCCCGCTATCAAGTCCGCATGGAGGAAATGCGTCAGTCGATCCGCATCTGCCGCCAAGTGCTCGACACCATGCCTGACGGCCCGGTCAATCTCGCCGACTCCAAGAGCATCCTGCCCGACAAGGAGCGCGTGATGATGTCGATGGAAGAGCTGATCCACCACTTCATCGTCTCGACTCAAGGCATCAATGCTCCTGCTGGAGAAGTTTACTTTGCTGCAGAAAACCCCAAGGGCGAACTCGGTTTCTTCATCCACTCCAAGGGTGGCGGCGTCCCATATCGCCTGAAGATCCGCAGCCCCTCGTTCTGCAACCTCTCCATCACCTCGAAGCTGCTACCCGGCCACATGGTGTCCGACATCCCAGCCATCCTCGGCTCGCTCGACTTCGTCATGGGCGAGTGCGATCGGTGAAGATCGTTTTGCGGCTAAATCCTCTTCTCTTCATTCCCAATGTCTCATTCCAATCTCGAAGACTCCGTCGCCTCGCCCGAGACGCCCGGCAGCAAGTTTTACCCGCCGTTTGCCGTCACCGCTGAACTCGAAGCCGAGGCGGATGCGCGCATCTCGCACTATCCCGAGAGCAAGCGGGCGGCCACCTTGCCGCTGCTTCACATCGTTCAACACCACTTCGGCTATATCTCCGCTCCATCGATCGAGTGGGTCGCCGCGAAGCTGAGCATCGAACCGATCAAGGTGTTGGAGGTCGTGACCTTCTACCCGGGCTTCCGCCAGTCGGCTCCCGGCAAGTTCCACATCCGCGTCTGCCGCACGCTCTCGTGTGCGATGGGCGGCAGCTACGAGCTGATGGACCGCCTGTGCGAACTGACCGGTATCGACCGTTCCGCCAGCGACTCGCACCACCACCCGATCGCCGTCTCGCCTTGCGGCAAGTTCTCCGTCGAGTTTGCCGAGTGCCTTGCCTCCTGTGGCAGCGCGCCGGTCTGTCTGGTCAACGACGATTTCCATGAAGGGGTCGCCGTCGGCAAAGCCGAGGAACTTCTCGCCAAGTACACGCCACAAGCCTGAACCGATTTTTTCGCATGATCACCTACACCAAGCAGCCACACGCCCGCGAACACCGGCTCATCTTCAAAAACGTCGATCGCGAGGGCTGGGACCCTTCGATCGATTGTTACCTGCGCGACGGCGGCTACGATGACTTGAAAAAAGCCTTCGCGATGCAGCCGAAGGAAGTCACCGAAGAGGTGAAGAAGTCCGGCCTGCGCGGTCGCGGCGGTGCGGGTTTCCCGACGGGCATGAAGTGGACCTTCATCCCGCCGAACAACACCAAGCCCGTCTACCTGATCTGCAACGGCGACGAATCCGAGCCGGGCACGTTCAAAGACCGCTACATCCTCCACCAAGACCCGCACCAATTGGTCGAGGGCATGGTCATCGCCGCTTATGCGGTGGGAGCGAAGACCGCCTACATCTACATCCGCGAAGAATTCCCGGAAGCAGCGCTCATCGTCGAGCGCGCGATCGAAGAAGCCCGCGCCCACAATTTCCTCGGCAAAAACGTGCTGGGCTCGGGCGTGGATGTCGAAATCTACGTCCATCGCGGCGCAGGTGCCTACATCTGCGGCGAAGAAACCGGCCTCATCGAATCGCTCGAAGGCAAGCGCCCGTACCCACGGATCAAGCCACCGTATTTCCCAGCGGCGCTCGGACTCTACATGTGCCCGACCATCGTCAACAACGTCGAGTCGCTCTGCCATGTGAAACACATCGTCCGCATGGGCGGCGATGAGTACGCCAAACTCGGCGTCGCGCGCAACACCGGCACGCGGATCCTCTGCGTTTCCGGCGACGTGAAAAACCCCGGCTACTTCGAAGTCGAAGTCGGCAAGGTGACCATGCGCGAACTGCTCTACGACATGTGCGGCGGTCCCAAGGACGGTCGCGAATTCAAGGCAGTGATCCCCGGCGGTTCCTCCTCCAAGATCCTCAAGTGCGACGAGGTCTTCAAACTCAAGAACCCCGACGGCACGAGCAAAGACCTCGACTTCTGGGACATTCAGATGGACTTCGACACGCTGGCGGCCTGCGGTTCGATGGCGGGCTCCGGCGGCGTGATCGTGCTCGATGACACCCGCAAGATGTCGTGGGTGCTCAACAACTTGAACGCGTTCTACGCTCACGAGTCCTGCGGCCAGTGCACGCCGTGTCGCGAAGGCTCGACGTGGATGAAAAAAATCTCCGACCGTCTCGTCGATGGCACCGCCAGTCCGTCCGACATCGATACGCTGGAAAGCGTCGCCTATCAGATCGACGGCCGCACCATCTGCGCCTTCGGCGAAGCGTCGTCGTGGCCGGTGGAAGCGATCATCGGTAAATTCCGCGACGAACTTCTGGCCGACACCAAGGTTTCTAACGAAGCGTTGCCGCACAATCCCGAAGAGGAAGCGCAGCGTCGCTTTCTCCAACACGCGTAAATGAATCTGAACGCCAAACCTCAGGTCGCCGCCTTGATTGCCCGCGTCCTGCTGGGCGTCTGGTTTGTTTACAGTGGCGGGCTGAAGATCTTCGGTACGGGGCTAGATCGGTTCACGCGCGATGTAGCGAACTATCAGCTCGTCAAAGCACCGTGGGATGCCGTCGCTGCCTACACCGTGCCGTGGCTGGAGCTGGTGGCCGGGCTGTGCCTGATGTTGGGAATCCTTCGCAAAGGCGCGATTCTTACCACCGCCGGATTGGTGCTGGTGTTTGCCGTTGCCGTCGGCTGGGCTTGGTCGAAGGGCTTGGATATTTCCTGCGGCTGTCACGGCGGCGACGCGCCGATCCAGTACTGGCAAAAGGCGGCGGAGTTCGCCGGGTATTTCCTCCTGCTCGCTTGGCTGTGGTGGGTGGAGTCGAAGGATCGGCCATAGGTCCCATAGGTCCCATAGGATCGGTCGTCAAAAAGCTGTTTTGATCGATCTCTTGCTTTGCAGCTTGTCTCTTCGTGCGACATAGGCGATGATGCTCCATTATGTCGAATGGAGAAATCACCCATGCTCCTCCTGCAGCGACGTGCCATCTGTCGGCTCATCTCTTTGAACGTTTGGTTGCGGTTGCGGTGATGGTGGTGGGCGGTCTGGTCCTCGTTGGTTGGGCATTCGATATCCTAAGTTTGGTCTACCCGATTCACGGCAGGGCCTACATGAAGCCGAACACGGCGGTCGCGTTTGTCATCAGCGGATGCGGGCTGTTACTCCTGCAATTACCCGGCAAGTGGCCTCGCCTCTGGGCGCGGTTCTGTGCGCTGGTCATTGGCCTGATCGCGCTGCTTACCTTGGGCGAATACGCAAGCGGTTTGGATTTCGGCATCGACCAACTTCTCTTTCGTATCACCAACCCGACTCTACTCAAGATTCATCTTGGGCGCATGTCCCTAACTGCGGTTAACTGCTTCGGGCTGACGGCGGCGGCGCTCTGGCTCATGAGTCGGCCGCCTGGGCGTGTTCGTCGACCCCTGATCCTCGTTTCTATCGGCACGCTGTTGCTGGCGCTAGGACTATTCACGTTTATAGGTTATCTCACCCACTATATCACCGGCTATGGCACGGGCGATTTGACGGGAATGGCGGTTCATACGGCATTCCTTTTTGTTTTGATTGGCGCGGCCGTGCTCGTTTTTTCTTGGCGGGAAATTGAGGGCCGATGGCTCATCGGTCGCAAGCTCTCGTCAGGTTTTGCCTTCGGGCTTATCCTAATGATTGCTTTCTCGGATTTTTCCCAACAAAGCACCCAACAGCTGATGGTTACTGCGGAGAAAGTCCAACATACTTACGAAGTCATCGGCAAAATTAACGAACTGAAAGGTGACTACGAGGAGGTCGCTGAAAGCGAACGTGGGTTTGTCATTACAGGCGATGAGACTTTCCTTAGATTCACCAACCCCGCCATTCTCTCAACAACGAGCGTACTCGGACAATTGCGCCAATTGATTGGAAGCTTGGAGCAGCAGGCGCGTCTTGCCCATTTGGAGCCGGCCATCACTGCGAGCATAGAGTATTCGCAGCAAATCATCGCCACTCGACGCGACCGCGGGTTTGATGCGGCCGCTCAGATGATCGCCACGGGCCATGGATTGGATTTGATTACCCGGGTTCGCGCGCTTTTGCATGAGATGGAGGCTGCGGAAATAGAATTGCTTGATTTGCGGCGAGCGGAGTCAGAGGCAATCAGCAGGCTGACATTGCTCATTCTACCAGTTGCTGTGTTTATCAGTGTGCTGCTTCTGGCTTTTGTCGTCTTGCGGTTGAATGTTGAAGCGGCCTCCAAGCAGCGGCTCATCGCCGAGTTGCATCATCACGCCGAGCTACTTGAAGTGGCCAACAAGGAGTTGGAAGGCTTTTCCTATTCAGTCTCGCATGACTTGCGTGCACCGCTGCGGGCAATCGATGGATTTTCACGGATGATCGCTGAGGATTTAGGAGAGCGACTGGACGACGATAGTCGGCGGATGCTCAACGTGATTCGCTCAGAAGCGCAGCGGATGAGTCGTTTGATTGACGACCTACTCGCCTTTTCACGTCTCGGTCGGCAACAGGTCGTGCCAGAGCCAATCGACATGCACGCAATGGCGCAGGAGGTGTTTGATGAACTGGCGGCGTTGCCCCCCGGGCGTCAACTGCATCTGGTACTTCACCCGTTGCCCCCGGCCATCGGCACGCCGTCGATGGTCCGCCAGGCGTGGGTCAACCTCCTCAGTAACGCCATTAAATTTACCCAAGGGCGAGAGCCGGGTGTGATTGAGATCGGCACGCAATTTGGCGAGGACGGCGCGCCGATTTATTACGTCAAAGATAACGGTGCAGGATTTGATATGCGCTACGCCGACAAACTTTTCGGGGTTTTTCAGCGCCTCCACAGCGGCGAGAAGTTCGAGGGGACAGGTATTGGTCTTTCGCTGGTGAAGCGCATTGTCGAGCGCCATGGCGGCCGCGTCTGGGCGGAGGCTGAAGTCGACCACGGCGCCACCTTTTATTTCACCCTGCCAAATCCTTTGAACCCAAAATCAGCAGACCCAATGCATGCACAACCGGATCAACATCATGAGTGACGAACCCAATCATCAACCGGAGTCCGATGCGCTCAAGCGGGCCGAAGAGAATGTCCGCCAATTGGTATTGGAACTCGCCGCCGTCAATGACGAGCTCGACTCGTTTAGTTATGCCGTATCACACGACCTACGGGCACCGCTGCGTGCTGTGGACGGATTTGCCAAAATCCTGGTCGAAGACCATGCGGCGCAATTGGACGATGAGGGGCGGCGCTTGCTCAGCGTGATCCAGCGCGAGGCATTGCGAACGGACCAACTCATCAGTGGCCTGTTGATTTTTTCGCGGCTTGGACGGCAGAAAATGGTGTTGGAGCCGATCGATATGCACGCGCTGGCGCAGTCGGTTTTTGATGGATTGGCGGCGCGAAGCCCCGAGCGTAAACTGCACTTGGATCTCCGCCCGCTGCCACCGGCCGTGGGGGATTTAGCGATGATCCGTCAGGTCTGGTGGAACTTGATCGATAATGCCATCAAGTTCACTCAAGGTCGTGATCTCGGCGAGATCGAGATCGGGACGCAGACTGGTGAGGGTGGCGAACTCATTTACTACATCAAAGACAATGGCGAGGGCTTTGATATGCGACTTGCTGGCAAAATTTTCACCATTTTCCAGCGCTTCCATAGCGAGGGGCAATTTCCTGGCGTCGCTGGCTTGGGCCTCGGTCTGGCACTCGTCCGGCGCATCGTCCATCGCCACGGCGGGCGCATCTGGGCAGAGTCTGAAGTCGATCATGGTGCCACCTTCTTTTTCACCCTTCCCCATCCCCTATCATGAATCATGCCCCAAAGATCCTCTTGGTCGAAGACAATCCCAACGATGCGGAACTCACGATCCGGGCCTTGAGAAAAAACATCCCCCCCGAATCCCTCGTCCATGTGAAGGATGGTCAGGAGGCGCTCGATTTCCTCTTTGGGGTCGGCGCATACGCCGGGCGGGACATCAAAGAGCAGCCCAAGGTCATCTTACTCGACCTGAAGCTGCCTAAAGTCGGTGGGATCGAAGTTCTGCGCCAGATCCGCGCCAATTCGTCCACCAAACTGTTGCCAGTCGTGGTTTTAACCTCGTCACGTGAAGACTGTGATCTCGCTGGAACCTACAATCTTGGGGCCAACAGCTACATCGTCAAACCGGTCGATTATGAAAAATTCACCGAGGCCGTGTCTCATTTAGGAACCTACTGGACCGAACTGAACGAGCTGCCGGTGGGGAGTTGATCCCCCTGATTTTCAGGCTTTTGGCGCCGTGAAGCAACGGGCACGCCCCTTAGCTGGCCTCTGATCGCTCGGGTCGAGTCGCATGTTGCTCGACCCGAGCGGCGTGTCGCTCGACCCGAGTCGCGTGTCGCTCGACCCGAGTCACGTGTGGCTCGACCCAAGCCAAGCCTCATCCCGGCCATCAGCCACAACGCCCATTTGTCGCTACAAAAGCGAATTCGGCGAAGCGATGGACGATTTTTGATTCCCAGACCGTCTCCCCACCGTCATTCTCCCGCCATGCGCTACGCTGACCGTCTTCAAGGCCGAATTGATCAAACTGGTTCCCGTCTTTGTGTTGGGCTCGATCCGCGTCCCGGCGATGGTGGGGCCGCAGCGGCGAGAGATTTTCTCAAGCAAGTCATCGAAGAAACCGCGCCGTGGGCGGCGGCCTATAAGCCAAATATGGCCTACTTTGAAGCGATGGGCATCGAGGGCATTCGTCTGCTCGAAGAGCTGCTGGCAGGAATGCCCGATGAGATCCCGGTCATTCTGGATGCCAAACGCAGCGACATCGGCGAGACCCAGAAATACTACGCTCAGGGGTATTTCGCCGGATGGAATGTGGATGCGGTCACGCTCAATCCATTCCTCGGTTATGATTCGATTGAACCGTTCCTCGATTGGGCAGGGAAGGGGATCTACCTGCTGGCCGTGACTTCCAATCCGGGCTCGGCCGATTTCCAGCGCCAGAAACTGGCCGATGGCCGTTCGGTGTTTGAACTCGTCACGGCGCTGGGTGATCGGGCGAAAGACGAAGGACGCGCCACGGATGTTGGCTACGTCGTCGGCCTGACCAATGCGGCGGATGTCTTGGCGAAAATCCCCGACGCGCCGCTGCTCGTTCCCGGCCTGGGCGCGCAGGGAGGGGATCTCGCGTCGCTCGCCGCGGCATCGAGAATGGCGCCGGACGTGATCAATGTTTCCCGCGGCATTCTCTATGCGGGGGATGACCGCAGTTTCGCGGCGCGGGCGCAGGATTGGGCGGAAAAGATCGCGGCGGCCTACCGGCCATGAGTTTATTCCTGCAAGCGGCCGATTTCTTTGCTAAACTGAGGTAACCGTGAACGACCCAGAACCTGTGCCCATCCAGCCGATCTCCAGTCGGTACTCTGGCTTGTTGCCGCAGAAGGGGTGGCCAAAGCGAAATCTGCGCTTTCTGCGCCATCGTCTTGTGCCAGGGATGTTTCGGCGGCGGGATGGCGATGTATTGGAGCCGATACTGGCTCCGCCCGATGAGGATAAGGTCCGCATCACTTGGATCGGTCACGCGTCGTTTTTCCTGCAATTTGCAGGCCACGCCGTGATTGTTGATCCGAACTGGGCGAAGTGGCACGGTCCCGTCAAACGCTCGCGCCAGCCGGGGCTCAATCTACGAGGAGTGCCAGAGGTGGATCTGGTCTTGGTCACTCATGCCCACTTCGATCACTTGCACAAGCCGAGTCTGAGAATCCTGCAGGCCCGTGAAGGCATCATCGTCCCCTTAGGCAGCGGCTCCTTGGTCAAGCGTTTGGGATTTCCCTCGACCCACGAGATGCAAATTTGGGACGAGTTGTTCTTCGATCAACTTGAAATCATTCATACTCCGTCGCACCATTGGGGTGCCCGTTTTATTCACGACATCCACCGCGATTACGGCGGCTATATCGTCCGTACCGCGGGCAAAAGCGTTTTCCATTGCGGCGATAGTGCCTACTTCGAAGGCTTCAAGGAAATCGGCAAACGCTATGAAATCGACGTCGCCCTGATGCCGATCGGTGCCTACGAATCGCCGAGCGGTCGCGACGTCCACATGAACCCGGAGGAGGCGGTGCGCGCCTTTGTCGATCTGGGTGCCAAGCTCCTCATCCCGATGCACTACGGGACCTTCCCCTTGGGTAATGAGCCGCACGATGAACCGATCGAGAGGCTTCTGATGGAGGCTGACCGACTGGGCATCATTGACCAAGTTCTGGTCTTGGAAGAAGGCGTCGGCTTTGAGTGGTGAGAAATATGTTCGTGCGCCCAAAGTGAATTGGTATAGACTTTTGCCATGAATCGTCGTCGCGTGCTTTCGCTTTTGCTTCTGATTCCATCTCTTGCCTCTTGCGAACCTCATAAAGCCATGACCGCTACCGACAAACAAGCCGCCAAGCTCCCGGACGTCCCCGCAGGCGCTGAAGTCGCCACGCTGGGCGCGGGCTGTTTCTGGTGCATCGAAGCGGCCTACCGTCAGTTGGACGGGGTGTACTCCGCGACTTCGGGATACATGGGCGGCACGGTGAGTGATCCGACTTATGAGCAAATCTGTTCGGGGGACTCCGGCCATGCGGAAGTGGTTCGGGTTGTCTTCAATCCTCTGAAAATCTCTTACGCAAAGATCCTCTCGTGGTTCTGGAAACTGCACGACCCAACGACCCTCAATCGCCAAGGCAATGACGTCGGCACGCAGTACCGCTCCGTCATCTTCGTTGAGTCCGAGGCCCAGAAAAAATTAGCCGAGGCTTCCAAGGCTGAAGCCAAGGCGGAGTTCAGTGATCCGATTGTCACGGAGATCACCCAGGCTTCGGCGTTCTATCCGGCAGAGAATTACCATCAGAATTATTACAACGAGAATAAATCGAAGAACCCGTATTGCCGATTTGTCATCGAGCCGAAGCTTAAGAAGCTGAAGCTGGATCACTGAGGTTGCGGGTTTATAGGACCTATGGGACCTATGGGACCTATAGTTTTCTTGACATTTTGGGTGTCTGTGTGATTTCTCGGTAAACCACATGGCAAAACAACGCATCACCGGCGTCAAATTGACGCACTTGGAGGCCCGGGTACGGGTCATTCAGGGGGCGGGTCGTTTTGTATTTGTGGTATTCTGTGTCGCAATTGGCTTCGTCGTGGTGGCGACCGCTCTTCCCCAGTATCGGGAAGTGGAAAAACTGGAAAGCAAGTTAGAGCTGGCCAAGGCGCGGGAAAAAGAGGTTCTCACCGAACGTGACAACCACCAGATCGAGTTAAAAGCCCTGCGCGGGGATCGAGAGTTTCTGGAAATTCAAGCGCGCGATCGTCTCGACTATTACCGACCCGGGGAGCGAGTTCTAAAGTTCCATCGCTAAGCGAGAGACTCTAACCGACCAGATCCCCGATCGAGCCGAAGTCTGGGGAAAACAAGCGCTTATACGTTCTGGCTGCGTAGCCGTCGGTCATCCCCGCGAGAAAATCGCAGACCAAGCGGGCCCGCATCGCCTCATTCGGCGCGCTGGCGATTTCGGCCGCGGTGTCTGCGGGAAGAAGCTGGAAGTCTTGGCCGTCGATCGTTTGCTGGGAGACGTAGCGTTCGCCCAGCACTTCCCATAATTGCCTCAAGATCCGGCTGCCCTTGTGCTCGAGTTGTTTCAATTGGGGTGAAAGAAAGACCACCTCGAAGGCCAGACGTTTGAATAGCTTCGATTCAGCCTTAACCGTGGGATCGATGGCGAGCCGGTAGCGATAACGATTGGTCACACCGCTGAGGAAATTGACGTCAGTCTCCAAGTGGGTGGACTGGATATATTTGCCGATGCGCTTGCCGACAAATGGATCGACCCGCTTGAGCCGGATCGCGCGCATCAGGTCGCCAAGAGGAGTGTCCGGGCCGGTCGCCTCGCCTTGCTTTTCGGCCCATGCTTCGATCTTCTCGATATTGAGAAATCCGGCCCGCACACTGTCGGACAGGTCATTGAGCGAATAGGCCGTGTCGTCCGCCCAATCCATCACTTGGCACTCGATCGACTTGAAGGAATCGCGTGCGGGGCCGGGTGGTAGTTCCAGTGGGAAATCATTACCCGCCAGTGCCCAGTCGAGGTAGGCGTGCTGCTCATCATAGATGAAGTGGTGATGGGGGAGCTTGCCCGTTGACGCCTTCAGATCCGTCCACAGCGATTTGTATTTGAGCACGCCGTCCAGAAACGCCCGTGTGGGATCCATGCCGCAGCGTTTGGCAGAGAAGATGCGTTCGGAAAGCAAGCGCAGCGTCTGCGCGTTGCCCTCAAAGCCGCCATGCTCTTGCATCAGATGGTTCAGCGTGCGCTCCCCCGCGTGGCCGAAAGGAGGGTGCCCCAGATCGTGGGAGAGGCAGATGGCTTCCAGCAAATCCGGATCAATGAAAAAATCATCTTCCAAGGGGCTGTCGGGCTGGCTCTTCAGCCAGTAAGAAATCGACTTGCCGATCTGTGCGACTTCTAACGAATGCGTCAGCCGGGTCCGATAGAAGTCATACTCGCCGCTCCAGAAGACCTGCGTCTTGTTTTGCAGGCGCCGGAATGTCGGCGTGTGCAGCACGCGGTCGCGGTCGATCTGAAAGGGCGAACGGTAGTCGGCCCCGTCGCCAGCGCCCGAGTGTCGTTCCGTGTCAAAAGCCCCGTAGAATCGGTTCAACATTTGCCGAATCATTGACGGTCAAGGCGCCACCCGCAAACCTTTCCTTGGGCAAATGCAGGCTAGATCGACAACTTGCGAATTCCGGCGTTTCGTTCTATGGTCTAGCGATGCGATCCCGCGCATCAAATTCGAATCACACCGCTTGGATGGCTAAAACCTCATGAAGACACTTCTCCTTCACTTCGCCGCCCCCCTGATTTTCGCCACCGTTGCCGGGGCCCAGACCTGTCGGGAAGTCGTCCGCGACAGCTCCGGGCGGATCGTCCAGACAGTGGAGTACCGCCAACAATCTGCAGGGACGGTGCAAGCCATGACCCGCGACGCCTCGGGAAAAATCACAGGTACTGCCACCAGTCGCACGAACGCCGGAGGCTCAACCGTCCGCACCGAATACCGGGATGCCAGTGGCCGAGTGGCAGGCTCGGCGGCAACTAACAGCGCGGGATCAGGGCCGATCCGAACCACCTACCGAGATGCGAGCGGCCGTATTGTCGGAAGCGCGGATACCTCGACGAGCTCGGCAAGCACCACTCGCACTCAATTCCGCAATGCTTCGGGCGGGCTCACCGGTGATAGCACGACGCGTGGCAATACGGCGGGCTCCTTTTCCAGCACCCAACGCGACGCTGCGGGGCGTGTGGCGCTCAGTAGCACCAGCACCGGAAAATGCCCTAGCGGAGTGAAGGTTCCGCATCCACCCTTTGTGCCGAAAAAATAAGTGCTGTGGCGCGCTGAGCTCGATCCACGCCCGAGAATCAGCTTCCCAACGAGGGGAAAGTGGGCCCGCAGGGATTTGAACCCTGGACCAAGGGATTATGAGTCCCCTGCTCTAACCGCTGAGCTACAGGCCCCGGTGACGATGGAATCGCTTCCATGCCTTGCGGGCGCCAAGTGGTAGAGCCGCGGCGGGGGCTTGGCAAGTTTCATCGGCGCAGCAGACGGCAATTTTGCGAATCACTGCCACGATCCGGGCTGGCGTAGTATCGCTTACTCGAGGTTCTGGACCTGCTCGCGGATTTTTTCCAGCTCGGTCTTCGCTTCGACGATGGTTTGGGCGATGGCCGCATCGTTGGCCTTCGAGCCAATGGTGTTGAACTCGCGGAACAGCTCTTGGCAAAGGAAATCGAGTGCGCGGCCGGGTGGCTCGTTGGCGTCGAGGTATTCGCGGAACTTGGCGAAGTGGGAATCCAGGCGGGTCAGCTCCTCGCTGATGTCGCAGCGGTCGGCAAAGAGGGCGATCTCTTTGACAAGGCGCTCATCGGCCAAATCGATTTCCAGGCCCGCATCGCGCAGCCGTTTGGTGAGTAGCTCGCGTTGGCGAAGCAGTCGGGCCGGAGCGAGCGCGCTGATTTTAAGACCAAAAATCACCAGTCCACCGAGCCTTGAAATGAAGTCGGCCTTGAGGTCTTCGCCCTCGCGTGCCCGCATCGCGGCCAGCTGGACGAGCGCATCGGCGAGCGCGGGCTCGATCGCCAACCATGCGGCCTCTGCGTCGATTTCGCCGCTACCTATCGCGATGATTCCTGGATGGCGGAGGAAGTCCGAAGCGCTGGGCAACAGCGCATGGCCGACGGTCGCTGCCAGATCGGCAAAGGCGGCGGAAAACGCGAGCGCCAGCTCCGAATCGACGCGTAAGTTGGCACCCGTGCCCTGTGGTCGTTCGACGTGGATCGACACCTGGATGCGTCCGCGGGAAACTACCGCGAGCACTGCCTTGCGAATCCGTGCGTCGAGTTCATTGAGCTCGCGCGGTGCCTGCACGACCACCTCGGCCTGTTTGCGGTTGACGGAGCTGATCTCCACCGTCGCTTGCCAAGCGTCTGTCGCCGCCGCGCCGCGGCCAAATCCTGTCATCGAATGCATGGCCGATAGCATGAACATCGAGCCTCGAAGGTCCAACACCGAACGTTGAAAGGATGAGAAATTATCAGTTGGCGACCGGAACGACGAGGCTGGCGGCGAGTTTGGCGCGCGAACGGGCTTCGTCGGTGTCCTGACCAGTGGCGAGGGCGACACCCATGCGGCGGCGGCTGAAGGATTCGGGTTTGCCGAAGAGGCGGATGTCGCTTTGTGGGACGCGGAGGGCTTGATCGACGCCGGTGAAGGCGATTCCGGATTGTTCGAGTTGGCCATAGATCACGGCGCTGGCTCCGGGAGCGCGCTGGGACACGTTGACCGGCAGGCCGAGGATGGCGCGGGCGTGGAGTTCGAATTCGTTTTGCAGTTGGCTGCACATCGTCACCATGCCGGTGTCGTGCGGGCGTGGGCTGATTTCGCTGAACCAGACTTCGTCGCCTTTGACGAAAAGCTCGACGCCGAAAAGCCCGCGGCCACCGAGGTTGGCGGTGACTTTTTGGGCGATGTCCTGGGCGCGCTGGAGGGCGAGTGGGCTCATGGCCTGAGGCTGCCAGCTTTCGACATAATCGCCGTGGACTTGGACGTGGCCGATCGGGTCGCAAAAGTGGGTTTCTATTTCGCCGTCGGCACCGAGTGAGCGCACGGTGAGCAGGGTGATTTCGTAATCGAAACGGACGAGCCCTTCGACGATGACGCGCCCTTGGTTGACGCGCCCACCGCTGGCGGCGTAGTCCCACGCGGCGGCGACTTCGGCCGGGCTGTCGACCTTCGACTGGCCCTTGCCGGAGGACGACATGACCGGCTTGATGATGCACGGGTAGCCGATGCCGCCGTCGATGGCGGCCTGCATCTCGGCGAGGCTGCTGGCAAATTGGTAGGGCGAAGTGGGGATGCTCAAGGTTTCGGCAGCGAGGCGGCGGATGCCTTCGCGGTTCATCGTCAGTTGGGTGGCGCGCGCGGTGGGGATGACCGTGGCGAGGCCCGCTTGCTCGATTTCGACAAGCATGTCGGTGGCGATGGCTTCGATTTCAGGCACGATGAAGTGCGGCTGTTCCTTTTCCACCAGCGCACGCAGGGCCGCGCCGTCGGTCATGTCGATGACGTGGGAGCGGTGGGCGACTTGGTGTCCCGGCGCATCGGGGTAGCGGTCAACGGCAATGGTTTCGACGCCGAGCCGCTGGAGGGCGATGATGACCTCCTTGCCGAGCTCGCCGCTGCCCAGTAGCATAACTTTGGTGGCGGACGGAGAAAGTGGTGTGCCGATAGTGAGCGGTGTCATCATTATTTGTAAGTGCGGGGGCGATTCAATCAAATGATAGGGAATCGGCCAATCCTGCATTTTGAATTCCGGGAGTGGGGATAAATTGATCTTTTCCCACTTCGATGTTGGACGTTCGGGGCTGGATGTTCGATGGTTTGTGCATGGCGAAAGTGTTGGTCGGACTCTCGGGTGGAGTCGATAGCGCGGTGGCAGCAGCGCTGCTGGTAGAGCAGGGCCACGAGGTGGCTGCTGGCTACATGAAAAACTGGATCAATGACGAGGGGATTCCGGGGGATTGTCCGTGGGAACAGGATATCGAGGACGGGCGCGCGGTGGCGAAGTCGCTGGGAATCGAGTATCGGGTGATTGATTTGATCGATGCTTACCGCGATCGGATCGTAGAGTATTTGATCGAGGGTTATCGATCGGGGATCACGCCCAATCCCGATGTGTGGTGCAACCGCGAGATGAAATTCGGGGTCTTTCTGGATTACGCGCTGGCGCAGGGTTTTGAGCAGGTGGCGACGGGGCACTATGCGCGCCGCCGCACGCTATCCGACGGTACGGCGGCGATTCTGCGCGGGGCGGATCCGAACAAGGATCAGAGTTACTTCTTATCGCTGATGACCCAGCGGCAGGCGGGGCATGCGCTTTTCCCGACGGGGGAAATGCTCAAGCCCGAGGTGCGCGAGGTGGCGCGACGTTTCAGCCTGCCCGTGGCGGAGAAGAAGGACAGCCAGGGAATTTGTTTCCTCGGGCAGGTGAAGATGAGCGATTTCCTGCGGCACTATGTGGCGGATACTCCCGGCGATATCGTCGATGTGACGGGCAAGGTTTTGGGCGAACACCGTGGCCTCCATCTTTACACACTGGGCCAGAGAAAGGGGCACGGCGTGGCCTCGCCGCGCGATGGCATGGCCTACGTGGTGGTGGGCAAAGACGCGGCCAAGAACCAGTTGGTCGTCGGTTGGGATGTGCCCGGCTCGGAAGGGCTCTACACTCAGGAATGCGTGGTGGGGAGTTTGTCGGCGCTCAACGAGGCGTTCGACACGCGGCTCTTGATCGAGGCACAGCCGCGCTACCGCGCGAAGGCGGAACCGGCGATGTTAGAACCGATCGGCGACGGTAAGATCCGCCTGAAGTTCCAGCGGCCGCAACGGGCGATCGTAGCTGGCCAGATCTGCGCGCTTTATGATGGCGGCAGAATGCTGGGCGGCGGGGTGTTTGAAAGTGCGAAGTAGAGTGTCTGCTAGACGGGCACGCCGCTGTGGCTGAGTAGTCCTTTGAGACGACCGACTTGGCGGCCATAACTCCAGATCCAGGCGAACTGGCCGCCGCGGGTGCGTAGACTGCGCGTGCGGCGTAGCAGGCCGAACCAATCGGTGATGAAGCGGGTGTAGTAATTACCCACTGAGTCATGATCCCTGCGGTAGCGCTTGGCGAGGATGACGTTGTATTCTGCCATATTTTTTGATTGGCGGTAATGTCCCCAGAGACTGTCGCGCCCGCGCACGTAAAGCACCGCATCCGGGACAAAGTGTAAAGGGTGGCCGAGCATTTGGGCGCGGAAGCAGAAGTCGGTGTCGTGCAGATAGGGTAGGCTGTGATCAAATTCGCCGACTTGTTCGAACAGTGTCTTGCTGAACCCAATGGTCCCGCCCCCAGCATGTGGCATCCATGGCGGATACCAGATGCGTTGCAAGCCGTTCTCCTGCTCGTGGCCGTGCCACCAGCTGGGGTTGAGCTTCTTGGTGTCCAGTCGGCAAGCCACGAAATCATGGCGCGCGAGGGCGTCGCCCATCGCCGCGACCCATCCGGGTGCCACTTCATCATCCGCATCACAGATTGCGACCGATTCGCCATGAGCTGCCTGTATCCCCGTATTGAGGGCAAATGGTTGCCCTTGTCGGGCGGAGGCATCGATGATGCGCAGATGTGGCAGGTGGGTCTGATAGCTTTCCGCGATGGTCCGCGAGCGGTCGGTCGAGCGATTGTCGACAAGCAGAATCTCCCACGGCTCTGACCAGCGCTGGTGGGTGAGGGCCTCGAGTTGCATTCCCAAGGTGTCCTCGGCATTATAACAGGGAATGATGATGCTGAGTTTCATAGCTGAAAGTGGGGTCTAACGATTGTAGCCGAGCCAAGAACCCACCATTTCCGTTCCTATATAACGGCGGGGGATTCCTCGTTGGCGCTTGAGGGAGTTGAGAAGATTGATGTCCGGCTTCATGAGCCAGTTTGTTTTCACGGGATTTCCACGCCCCATCAGTTCAGGGATGGTGACGAATTCGTACTGATTGCTGAAAGCGCCCAGAATTCGCTCTACGGCTTCCAGAGTCGGGCTGCGGTCCGTGAAACGATCCTCGATGAAATCCATCAAGCCGTCGTGCATCAGCAGGATGCTGCCGGGGCGGATTTGCTGGGCTGCCATGTTGGCGAGTTGCTCGCCACTGTGGTCTAACCAATCAGGGAGGACGATGTTCCAAGTGACCGCGCGATAACCCATGAGCCTGATCATCAGTTGGGTAAAGGCCGTCTGATGTCCGAAGGGAGGGCGGAATAAAAGCAGATCATTGCCTTGAAGGCTGCGGGAGCATTTGCGGATTTGGTAGGCGAGATTGGATTTCGAGATCAGGGGAAAGGACGGGTGGTTCCACGAATGGTTGCCGATGGCGTGTCCTTCGGCGCGGACGGCTTCGACCACCT
>CALPMD020000001.1 GCA_943324575.2 Akkermansia muciniphila | reverse complement strand
TTGCAAAGCGGACATGCCTTCCACCCCATCCGCCTTGTGGAGACATCCAGACACCCAATGAGCCGCCGTGCTTCTGAGCAACCTCTTTCATCACCTTCCATTCGTTGGGATTACGCTTGGGGTCAAACTGCCATACGTCTGTGGCGGTGCCCGAAACATTGTCCCACGGATCATCAAACATGAACAACTCCACGGGCACTCCACGCTTCACGGTCAATTCTTTGTGGAAGGTCTGGATTCGCTCGATAGCTTCGGCCTCATCGGCCTTCTTCGTGCGTGAAGTGTGCAGAATATCATACCATGCATTGTAATGGAGGACCTGGTGGTAAGAGTGGGACCTCTCCCGCTCTAGATAGTAGTTAAACGCCCGGCGGCGTTGGTCTTTTGGGTATATACCGATTGCAGCGCGTTGATGAACCGTCTCGCCTTGTTTCACCGCCATGTTGGCGCGATCCCAGTAAAAGGTTAGTTTTTCCCCAGCGATGAGAGGCCGGGCTGTCGGATGGTGAAATCCGAAGAAAAAGCGCTCGTTCGCCACCGGACTCCCGGCCGGTGTGCCGAGTTGCTTCAAATTCTTGGCGGTCACACCCAGCATGACGAGGCGGTTCAAACTCAAATCCCCGCGCAACGGAGTGATCGTGACATCGAAGAGGATATAGTTGGAACCGTCCCGGAGAATGGGCTTCCAGACCACGCGATAGGAATCGTCGGGGGCGGAAAAAGTCAGGGCAAACGACTTGGCTGCGTCATGATCTCCCAATCGGGGGGACGCCGTGTCTGCGGGGGTCGTTTCTTCCGGAATTTGCACATCAAGCTTCATTGCCGACGCGCTAACCGGCTTGCCGTCCACAACCAACGTGAATGCCTCATCAACGACAACCGAGGCCCCGGCATCACCCGCGATGTCGAAGCGCGCGTTCTTCACCCGTCCCTCCGTCACATCAAAGTGGAATGACGCGAGATCATTTTGCAGCGTTCGTGTATTTCCTTGGACGATTGCTTTCGCGGTTCCGGGTAGCCTTTGAGCTGGGTAATCGAATTTGACAGGTTCTTTGGGCTTTTCAGCCAGTGCCGCAGATGCTGACAAAAAGCTAATTCCCATGGCCAACGAACCAACGCACTGTAAGTAATTTTTCATTTTTAAGTAATTTTTCATTTTTCCTGATCAGCGATTTTGAGTTACTTTTTTATCTCGAGAGATGATGCGGTCATGGCATTCACAATGTCCTTTGTGCGCGATTTCGGCGTGACTTTCAAATCCCGCAACACCCCGTTCTCCACTCGTCCTTCGACAGTGGTTTGGTAGGGAGCGTGGAGTTTGAATGAGGCATTCCAATCCTTCGGCCAAGACGGAAGCAGAATGATTTTTTTACCATCCGTCTGCATCAGCATGTACTGAAGCGTATTGAGAATCACGGAAGCTTGGCACTGGTCAGGCATCCAGTCAAAGTTCGGTCCCCAAAAAGCGGGAAAGCGGCTATCGGTACGGTTCGCCTTTTCATTGGCACCGCCCATGAGATTTTCTGTGGTGACAGCCTGAACGAGATAGGACTTCGCTTGGTCAGTTAGGCCCAGCAAGGCAGCTTGGATCGAGTCCTGCTGCCAACCGCCCGTTCGTTTGTTATCGCGCCGCGCAAAGGATTCCAGACCGACCTCCAAATCCGGCTTGCCGACGCCGTAAATTGGATACGGAAAGATCGCATACAACGCAGGATTTTCACAGTTTCTGCGATCGGAGAATACATGGGCTGGATTCAACCATTTTTTACCCGATTCCTCTGCGAAGGGAAGTTCCTTCACTTCGCCGAACAAACGTTGCCAGCGCCCCCGTTGCTCGCTCGTGGTCAACGATTCGGGTAATTTTAGTAATCCGCCCAGAACGGTTCGCAGGCCAGCGAGGACGGTAATCGGATCCTCAGCTTTATGCCAAGTTTCCAGCACCTGAGAAGGTGAAATATGCAATTTCCCCTCTTGGGTGCGTTTGTAATGCTGGTCATAGAAGATCACCACTTGGTCCGCAATGGGCAACAGCGTCTCCTTCACGAAAGCCTTATCTTGAGTATGCTGGTAATAGGCCAGTAACATGGTGGACATCTCCAAGCCACCATCCCAGTAATATCGGGTATATGGGCATTTCGAATAGACGTCTGGGTTGTCTTTACCCATGCAAAAATCTTGTTTTCGATTGAGCCCCCACATCTGAGATGTCTCTGAGAAGTTGACCCCGTCATGGCCAAAATAGCGCCGTGTTCGCTCTTTCAGAAGTGGCAGCATATTGCGATACATGGTGAAGAGTGGAGCCATCTGGTCGTAATCCCCGGAATACAGCATCGGCCAGTAGATTAGGCGGGTGTTCTGCCACCAGTAGGGGCCACCCCAGCGACGGTGGTCAGGTCCACTATAGGTTCCCTCAGGAACGTTCTGGTAATTATCCATCCCATCCACGGTAAACAAGGATCCATTAAATTTGATGGGGTAGGCACCCCGTCCCGCACAGGCCTGAACCCAGTGCTGAAGGGTGTAGGCCCGACTCACTTCAAAGGCCTCGTCGAGATCACTGATCTTCCCTTCACCAGCCATCCGTTTGCCGTTCAGATAGATTTCTATTCTCTGCCGACTCGCATCCATGGCAACAGCAATGTGGCTCCACTCACCGACTTTCAAACAATTAGGAACTCTGAACTGCTTTTTGCCTGCAATTAGGCGCAGACCGTTGCCGGGATGGGTATCCAGCAGAAACCCCGAGTCGCTTCCTGCCATGGTCTTATCCAGAATCCTCGCGTTCGCTGCGATGCTGTCTGGATTGATCCACAGCTCAAAGGTCATCGCCGGGGAATCCGTCCACCCGGCGGAGTCTTTGATTTCTGAATAAAGTGCGGGCGTAGCACTGAAAAGGACGTCTTCTTGTTTGAATCCGACAGGCTCTGACTGACTGCCAGCGAGATTTTTGATTTCCGCCTCGTTCAAGGCACGTTTCAGAATGCTCGCCCGTCCCAGCTTGCCTTGGAATTTTTCGCCGTTACCTGAAGAGACGCCGATCCTGAAGTTAAGCGTGTTGGCAGGGATCAAACTCGTAAGCACGTTTTTTTGCGACTTCGCGCCGGGCGTGACATGGATCCAGCTTCTCTGCCAAAAATCCTGCCACCATTTGACATGGGACGGCCACGCTTTTTCAGTCGAAACCGCTTCCACCGTCTTCCTCTGTTGCTCCAGTTGCGCTAACCAATCCTCCGGCGTTTTTGTCTGGGCCGTGAGTGCATGGATGCTCACTTGAATCTTCTTGGCAGGCGCAGAGGTCTCTAGCGTTTGGTTGTTTTTGGACTTCAGACCTGGGCCGGAAATCAGGCCACCGAAAGTGCGATTGATGAGAGGATCGGTGAATTGATCAACAATTTCTCCCAGATGCTGACTTTTGAAAGAATCGGCGAAGATGCTATGCGCATTCCGCTGATACCATCGGACCGTCTGCCCATCCGAGGGCAGGATTACATCTTTTTCCGCTCCACCTTGGAGCCACTTCCCTTCCGCCCGCCAGCTTTCCAGCGCAATCTCAGCGGTGCAGGCCACGGAGCTTTGAATGTCGACATGAACGACAGGGCGATTCGCATCGATCCAGAAGCGAACAGAACGTTTCTGATCCCCAACGGACGAGTCAACGGTGATGCTTCCGGTCTTTAGATCCAACTCTTGCCGGAACTCCGAGCCCTCTTGAAAGAGGGGCTTGTCAAGACGGACACGAACCCGTCCCAGCTTCACCAATTCCGGATCCGGCCTACCGCCGGTCCAGGAATCACTCTTCGAGAGATAGAAGATTAGATCCCCCGTCGGTTCCACCCACACATTCGCCGCAAGGTCGCCATTTCCGATCGGCATGGAGCCGTTGTAGTCCTTGCTGGGTGAGGTCCAAACGACGTTATTGTTATCCATGGGACGTGCTTCTCCCGCCAACAGAATGGACATGGGATGAAGACAAACGATGGATGCGAAGACAGATAATGTTTTTTTCATTTTTAGATTCCTTACTTAGCTCTAGCGTAAATTAATTCAGGTGCTTTTCCTTCTTGAGCCACGCGACAAAGTCACGGACCTGCTGTCTCAACGGTTCAGGATCGGCAGCGTCACCTTTTCCTACCAACGGGTCATAGAAAACGCCGACCTTATACTCACCGCGTTTGGTCTTGAGTTCTTCAGCGAGCATCTGAGCCGCCCCGAGGAAGTCTGTGATTTGATCCGTATTATCGGTCTTGTCTGGGACATCCTCGCTGGTGAGGATTTCAAATGTGATGTTACCGGCTTTACTCACACCGTCAAAAACCATGGGCATCGACTGGTCTTGATTCCGAGACTTAACGGAAGAAGCTTTTCCATCTTGGATCGAGCGGATTCCTTCAACCCCCGGCATTTTACCCACCACCACAAACTCAACCCCCAGCTTCTTCGCTTCATCCACAATGACGTTTCGCGCATCCTTGTCAGACCACGTCGGTGGCTTTTTATTCCGCGAGGCTACTATGGAGTCGATATGCTGGCCAATGCCATGTTTGAACACTGGTGCCACGACAAGGGTCCCGGTGCTAGACATTTTGACGTCAGCCTCGACCTGCTGTTGAGAACCTTCCTCGATGAGCCCATAGATTTCGACTTCAGAAAAGGTGCCCCACAAGCCTGTGGGCAGACCCGTCGTGGTAATTCTCACGTGCCGGATGCCCTTGCGATCAAAAGCTAAGGTGTGTTCTTGCTGTGGATCCTGCTTTTTCGACTGGTCACTGAGCATTTCCCATTTCACTCCATCGGCAGATCCCTCCACGGTGTATTGATATTTGTTGCTGGTTTGCCAAAGTATCTTCGCACCTTTCAGTTCGCGAGGCACGCCGAGATCGACCTGCCATGAGTGGCCAGTGTTTCCATCCTTGGGACACCAGCGAGTTTGAAGATTCCCGTCGATGGCATGGCTGGGAGGATTTTCTTGGGTTGATGAGGAGGCGCTGGCCGTCTTCCCCGCAATCAAGTTTCCAAATTGTTGAAACTTCGCAAGGCGATGACGGCTGAATTTTTTGTTATTCTCTCTTTCCAACTTGTCGCGTTTCGTTGCCGCTTCCACCAGTTTGGCGTCTCCTGGAGACAGCGTCGTGATCGTTGCCTTGGCAGGTTCTATTCCATCGGCAGAAATATTTAATCGAATGACTCCTGTCTGCTTCGTCGATCTTAAAATCACCATGCCCCGACCATAAAAGGTATCGACCTGATTTCCCTTGAAGGGCGAGTGGTTGGTTGCGCTTCCATTATCCACGCCCGCCACCACGCCTGCCCCTTCGATAGAAATGCGAAGCAAAAGATCCGAGTCTTTACAGATTGCCCCATCTTTATCTACCAAGCGGACTTCTACGAAGCTGAGGTCCGTTCCATCTGCTGCGATTTCAGTCCGGTCGGGGACCACTTCTAATTTAGCTGGCTTGCCAGATGTGCGCACAATGTCACTACAGATAATCTGGCCATTAGTTCGGCCCACGGCCTTTAACTCTCCAGCTTCATATTTTACAAGCCACTCAGCATAGAGGCACTCTGAACGATTGATTTTCTTTACGCCAAGTGATCGATTATTAAGAAATAGCTCCACTTCCTCGCAGTTGCTGTAGACCCAAACAGGAATCGGCGCGAGAAAGAATTGGGAGAAGTTCCAGTTCTGCGGTATGATATGAATAGAGGGTTTATCTGTCCAATCCGCTTGGTAGATGTAATAAGAATCCTTGGGAAATCCGGCGAGATCAACAATTCCGAATAACCCATTGCGCCCCGGCCAATGAAAGGGAAAGCACTCGCCCAGATAATCGAACCCGGTCCATGCGAATTGACCCGCAACCCACGGCGATTTTCTCATTGTAATGAGAGTGAGATCCGTTCGATCATCTCCCCAGAATCTTCCGTATCCGGTGCATTCGTTGTTATTCTTAATGTTCTGGAATGCCATTTTGAGGCTCTTATCTTTCACGATTTCATAAGAATAACTATCCCGCGTCGCGAAGTTGGTTGCATTCTCCGATCCGATTAGGGGTTTTTTGCCTTTATATTTCTCGAAGGCTTCGAGGACGTAATTTTGGCCATAGACATCTAGCGCTCCCATAATTCCATTCTTATCGCAGGCTTCCGCGGAATTACACGCCGCTGTGACGACACGACTCGGGTCGTGCTGTTTGCAAATGTCGACTAGACGCTTGGCAATCACGCCACCCTGGCCGGGGAAATCCTGTTTGTGCTGTTCATTGACTTCATTTCCCACACTCCAGATGATCACGCTGGGATGATTGCGGTCGCGACGAACCATGCTGATCAAGTCGCGTTCGTGCCATTCCTTGAAGTACTTATGGTAATCGTTCCCCAGCTTTTTCTGTTGCCAGACATCGAACGCCTCATCCATGACCATGAAACCCATACGATCACACATTGCGTAGAATTCCGGTTCGCGCGGATTGTGACTCGTGCGAATCGCGTTGCAGCCCATCTCCCGCAGGATTTCGAGTTGACGCTGGAGAGCACGTTGTGAAATGGCAGTGCCAAGCGCACCAAAGTCGTGGTGCAAGCAGACACCCTTGATGTCAACGCGTTCCCCGTTCAGTAAAAACCCACGGTCCACGGTGAATTCACAACTGCGGATGCCCAGTGGAGTAGTGTATTCATCCAAAGTCTTGCCAGCTGATTCGACTTTGGAGACCACCTGATACATGTCCGGCGTGTTCGGGGACCAGAGTTGAGGCTGGGTCACTGCGAATTGCTGGTCGAAGTCCTGGATCGCACCAACCGCGATCCGATGCGTTGATGTCGCTTTGGCTACCTCCTTACCCGACGGGTCGAGTATCACAGAGGTGAGTCGAACCTCCGAGGCCTCGCTGGATTTATTTTCTACTTCGGTGCGCAGGCGAACGGTGGCATTTTTCTCAGAAACCTCTGGCGTCGTCACGAATGTACCCCAGTGTGTAACATGGATCGGGTTCATCTTCACGAGCCACACATGGCGATAAATGCCGGCACCTGGATACCAGCGACTACCACTCGGTTCGACATTTGCTCGCACGGCGATCTGGTTTTTCTCCTTGCCATATTTGAGATGAGGCGTGAGGTCGTAGCGAAATCCTACGTATCCATTCGGGCGCTTACCTAACAGGTGTCCATTAATCCAGACTTGGCTGTCCATATAAACGGCGTCAAAATCGATGACAATTTCCTTGCCCTTGTCCGATTCTGGAAGAGTAAAAGCTTTGCGATACCATCCAACCCCACCGGGAAGATACCCAACAGACGACCCCCCGATCATCTTGGGATCGTATGGGAGTTCAATGCTCCAGTCATGCGGCACATTAAGCTTGCGCCATTTGGAGTCATCAAATGCCGACTTTTCAGCGCCTTGAGCATCACCTAGATGGAATGTCCAGGCATCGGAAAGGGGAACTATTGTCCGGGCATTACCAAGGGTCGGCGCGCAGTGAGCCGCGTCTGCCGCTACTAGGAAAAATAACAAGCCTATCAATTGGCATTGAGCCCTCATTTTCATTTTTTTAAGGTTAATCATCATATTCAAGCGGGTACTTTTGGATTTGATTTATTTTTTGAGTGGTTTTTCAAGAAAATCAGAAATCCGGCTTTGAGCGCGGGCAATCAATGGGAGAGTGACACGTTTTTTGGTTTTAAGTATCCTCATTTTATAGGGTATTGGATAATTTTAAGATTTGCCTAGGATTCCTGATGCGAAACTCAGACAGCCCTCATGAATTCCCAGCAATGACAAGCGAATCAAACAGGGAACGGGCTTGTCGACGCAAATGGGGCAAACTGTTGCCTATCCTATAAAATAAGGATACCAAGCTTTTCTGCCTACTCTAGGGTCTGCTGTCATCCGCATGGCAGCGAGATGACCGAAAACCCTTCAAAAAACGTGCAGACAAGCCGATGATAGCCTACCAGCACAGAATAACGAACGTCACAGTGCAGCCGATTCTGAGGCGACAATCGCGCACGACGCGCATGATCCGCGCTTCTCACGGATTTGTCCTGATGGCGGGTCTTTCGCTGATGAGCCTGCCGTCCGCAAGGGGTGCTGATGGAATCACACCGCTGCCGCTGAAGGACTCCCTCCCACCTCTGGAAAATGGAGTGGTGCCGCAAAATTTTGAACAACTCTGGGCGGGCTTCGACCCACGCGCCGAGCCGCTGGATGTCGAAGTCCTCAAGGAATGGGAAGAAGGCGGGGTGGTGTTGAAAGTTTTGCGCTATCGCGTAGGCGTCTTCAAGGGACAGAAGGCCATGATGGCTGCGGTCTACGGATACCCCAAGGGCGGTAGTAAACTTCCCGGTCTGGTTCAGATTCACGGCGGCGGGCAGTCTGCCCAATATCAGGCCCCATTGACGAACGCAAAGCGCGGCTACGCCACGCTTTCCATTGCCTGGGCGGGACGGATTAGTGCGCCAGGTTATGAAGTCACCCCCGATTTGGTAAAACTTTTCTGGGAGGGGAAAACCAGCGATCCTAAATACAAACTAACCACCGATTGGGGCGCTCTCGATGCCTACCACGCCCCCTGCCGCTATCCAGAAAACAATTTTATCTTGAACCCGCCATCCAGTCATTCAATCGACCCAGTTGCCTCGCCCCGCAATAGCGGTTGGCTCTTGTGTACTATGGCGGCTCGCCGTGCGCTGACTTTCCTTGAGCAACAACCGGAAGTGAATGCCGACAAACTCGGCGTCTACGGGCACTCCATGGGAGGCAAACTCACCGTGCTGACCGCGGGAAGCGACAAGCGCGTCAAAGCGGCCGCCCCTTCGTGCGGGGGCGTTAGCGATCGAACTAACACCGATACCGCTTTTCGCACGACCCTCGGTGATGATGTCTACCTGAAGAATATTTCCTGCCCGATCCTATTCTTGAGTCCATCCAACGACTTTCATGGCCGGATCAACGACCTTCAGATTGCGGTGAAAGAAATTCAAAGCACCGAGTGGCGCGTGACCTGCGCCCCGCATCACAATCACCAGGACACTGCTGAATATGAGGTTGCCACACCGTTGTGGTTCGATCAATCCCTGAAGAAAACTTTCGCCTTGCCCCGGACACCAAAGACCGAGCTGACGTTGAAGTCCACGAATGGCGTGCCAGCCATCACGGTTAGCCCGGATTTCTCAAAGCCCATCCTGCGGGTGGATGTGTTCTATACCCAGCAGGGCCAGATGGATGGCCTTAAGGATAATATCAACAATACGAAAAACAGGTTCTGGCATTACGCATCGACCGGGAAACAAGGCGATGATTGGGTGGCGAAGCTGCCCCTGTTCAGCACCGACAAACCCCTCTGGGTCTATGCCAATGTGGTTTACCCGCTCGATCCCCCAGTCAGTGGCGCCGGTTATTACTACCGCATTTATAACACTGATCGGTTCAACCTCTCCTCCCTGATGCACCAAGCGACCTCCGAGGAACTCAAAGCCGCCGGCGTCAAGGTGACGATGCAGCCGTCCTTGCTCATCGAGTCCTTCGAGGGTGAGTGGGACAAAGAATGGTTCAACTACAAGCCCAAGGAGTGGCCATTGAACACCCACAAACTCCATGACGATCGCTGGAAGGCACCGGCAGGTGCTAGACTCGCACTCGAAGTTCTGTCGGAATCATCGAACAAATTCATCGTCGGTGTAGATGACTATGCAGCGGAAGTCAATTTGACAGGCGGTGCCGCTTGGCAGACGATCAATTTAGCAATGAGTGATTTCAAGGACGCATCCGGGTCGGCGCGATCCGACTGGTCAAAAATCAAGGATCTGCGCCTTGCCGCCACGGACCGCTTAACATCAAGGAAGGATGGCAAGGAGCAGCAATTGCAACTGGGAGCCGCTTGGAAAGGTCCCAATCCGAAATTTCGAAATCTACGCTGGGTGACTACACCCAACAAACAACCATAAACTGCACACATGATTCACTTCATTTTTTCATACTCATCCATACGCGCCGCCTCTTGGCTTCTGGCTGCCTCGAGCCTCAGTCTGTCCGCACTGGGTTCCCCCACCCCTCTTTCTCGCTTAATGCCACAAACTGGTGACTACACCTCGATGTGGTGGGCGGAGGGATTTCCGGGAGTCATCCCAAATGCACCGTGGAAGCGCTGTGTCCAGACCGGTTCTTATGCCATGGAGCAGGACACGGAGAGCTTACAATTCAGCCACCTCGGTCCCGTTCCAATGGGTATGAGTTATCAGCAATTCGGTGAAAATGACCGGCCAGTCAGAAAGTCATACTCTCCTGCGAAGCTTGCGCTGGAGTTGACTGCCAATGGCAGGACCTACCACTGCAAGAATGGCGGAAAATGGAGCCGTTTCTCGGGTCCCCGCCTGATCGAGTCAGGACTCTTCTTGCAACGGGCTGATGTAACCGACCTTGAGTTCACTGCGGCAGACGGTTCCGCCCCCCTAAACATTGAGGCCCGCTTTGAAACTGCGGCGTGGCCTGACCGACTTGGACTGATCTTTGCGGCACGGCCCGGGCGGCTTCCCATCGCTAAGGGTGAGGAATCGTTCGGGAAAATTGGCGGTGGATTCGGTCTGGATGGAACCAACGATTTCGTGGTCCCTCACGAACCCAGTCTAGATCCTGCACAGTTCACCCTCGAGCTATGGGTATTTGTTCCTCTGGATAACCGTAATCCAAACCGCAGTGCGTCATGGCTGGTCTGTAAAAACCGCAACGAGGCACACAACGGAAACTTCGGCATCATCCTGCAAAATGGTGTGCCACAGGCGCGGATGAACATTGGCGGCGGTAACGTGAATCAGCATGTGATCACCCCAAGTCCGGGACGCCCTCTGCCGACCGACGCATGGAGCCATCTCGCCATCAGTTACGACGGAGACTCGCTGCGCTTCTACATCAACGGTCAGGAAGCTGGGGCTAAAAAGATCGGCCTGGCACGATCCCCCGGCCAGCACGCTCTTGCGTTCGGCCGCCGCGAGGACAGCACCGGTGCTGGGATGCGCTTCAAAGGAATCGTGGATGAAATCCGGCTCTATGACCGGGCGCTACAACCCGATGAGATCCGCCAGCGCTACGCCAGACCCGCAATTTCCACGCCACAGCTCAAGGCAGTCCGCGAGTGGAGTTTCCGTGAGAGCGGAATAGCCTCAGCGACAGCCCCGGCAGAGCAATGGAAGGACGCCTCCTTAGAGATTAAGCTGACCTCTACTAACGGTGCATTGCAAATGCAAAAGCGTTGGGATTTACCCAAGGATCAGACTTGGTCCACTACCGAATGGCATCAGGTATCGCTGTCGCTAAATCCAGCCACCTTCAAGTCTTCGGAGGCGCCGCCAACTATTACAATTAAGGCATCCGAGATGGCAAGCGGCACCGCGCGAGCGGTCGAGTACGATCCTGCCATTGGCTGGTTCCGAGTAAATCTCGACGGCGTCGAGCCGATTGCACCACCCGGCAAAAGCAACCCAAGCAACGACGCGATCGAGCGGGTGAAACTCATTCTAACCAATCCGACGGACCGCGAACAGATGGCTCGTCTGATGTTTGAAAAAACCGCCAGCGGTTCTCGCCAAAAAATCGGGTCGGCCATCACTGGCATCTCTGCGATCCTACGGGACATGAAAGGCAACCCGACCGGCATTCCCGTGCAGCTCAGCAAGAACTGGCACAACGAGCCGGAAGGCGGCGTGTATCGGAACGCCTGGTTTCACGGCATCTCGCAGATGAGATTACCGGCCGGCGCCAGCGTGGAACTCGAGCTCACACTGGCCTATGGTCACTGGGGCGGAGTTCCAGCGGCCTCTCACGCACAGCTCTGCCTCATCGGCTGGGGCAGCAATCAACTCTGGCATCAAAGCGCTCTTGGATCTTGGGGTGAAAGCATCTGCTACGAACCCGACCAGGCCCAAGCAAATTGCACCATCACCGATGTGCGACCAATGATGGTCAATGCAAAAGAGAATGACCCGCCGTGGAAGTGGTCTGGCAATGTAGGCGGCGGTGATTTCCTTCGCTTCTTCACCACTGCGGGCGTGCGTGTTCCTCACTCTGCCATGCGTGCGATCCATCATCGCCCCGGCCCCTGTCTGACCGAGGTGACTTATACTGGGCATATTTCTGACGACATCAGACACTCGACGACTGTCAGCCTCGCCCGCACCGATGATATCGTGCGCGGCATCTATCACATCCGAATGGACGTCACCAAGCCGGTGGATTTCTCACGCTTCGTCGTTTTTCAGATCGGCGCGGACACTTACAACACGAGCAGGGAGCGTAAGATGGCCATCGGCAATGAAAACGGCCTTGCCAACGAATGGAATACCCAATGGGGCGGCAATACCTACCGCACCAAGCCTGTCGAATGCACCGGCCGAATTCCTTGGGTTTCCATGCATGACAGCGAATTTGATGCGAACGAAAATCGCAGAACGCTAGCTAACCGTGGCATCGTTATCCGTTCATGGAAAGCCCGTCTCGGCGGTAAGAAAGCGTCCCCTTGGATGGCCGAACGCGGACTCAGTCGCGGTAAAAACGACTCATCGACTCTCGATATCATTACGCCTCCCGGAGTCACGCGTCTAGAGCCGGGTGATTTCATCGAGACCACTATCGAACACATCGTCATACCGAAGTTTGCGAAAGACTACTACGGCCCAGACGCGGCGCTACGGACCGCCTTGACCAAGGATGAAAATACTTGGCGAATGATTCACCGCGAAGCCATTGGCAACGATTATGCCGTCAAAATGAAAGTAGGAACCTTAGAACGGTTACACCCCGATGTCCGTGTCCGAACGAGAAAGAGCGCTGCAACCTTTGAACTCACTGGCGGGATTGGCTACGTGCCGGTCACCTTCACCAAGCTCAAATCCCCTAAAAATTACACGCTGAGCGTGGACGGCGTTCCTCTCAATCAATCCGTCCATGGCAATGACTACTGGCAGACGGACTATGATCCCGTCAGTCGCACTTGGAGCCGAACCTACAATCTAGCCGTTACCGACGGCAAACCCCACTCGATCACCCTAGGGCCGACGCTTGAAGGCAAATGATATCCCTACCCCAAAGTGGAACCATCCCAGAAAATGACGATAACCTGCGCGCGCCAAGGCTGGCTGAGGACTTTTCAAGAAATGGCTACTTGTCGGATATCCAAAATTCACTGAAAATCATTCAGAGTGCGGCCCAGTGAGGCCGAAATAAAGCAAATGTGCTCCACATCCATTACGATACCCAATTAAACCAAGTTCCTGATGAAACCCCATTCCGTCCGACTTCTTTTTCCGCTGTTTTTTTCGCTTATTTGCCTCAATTTAGAGAGCCGTGCGAGTAGCTCCGCTTCAGAAAAAAACGCTAAAGACCCCGAACAAGTTTTTAACCATCCTCCGGAATCCTCCAAGCCGGGAGTATTATGGATGTGGATGGGAAACAACATCAGCCAAGCTGGGATCACTCGCGACCTCGAGGCGCTCAAGGAGGCAGGTTTTAATCGCACAACGATGTTCAGCCTCTCTGATACAACGACTCCTTGGGCAGGCGAAATCGACAACAGTCCAACACCAAAAATGATTTCATGGACAGAACCGTGGTGGAAATTAGTCCGTCATGCCACAGTGGAATCAAAACGCCTTGGAATGGACTTTGGAATGTTTAATGGGTCGGGGTATGAATCGAGTGGCGGCCCGTGGATTACTCCGGAGCTCTCAATGCAAGAAGTCTGTTACTCACAGGTCCCCGCGAACGGTCCCGGCAAGATTGTCCTCAATCTCCCACAACCGACGGTCGATCCGCGCGCGGTACAAGCCTACCCGGTATTCAACCCCGAAACCGGCAAGGTCGAGAGCCCACAAACTCCCGCGCGTAAGACATTCTACCGAGATATCGCCGTTTTAGCGATGCCGGCCGAAGGCGTGATTACAAAAGACAAAGTGATTGATCTGACAGGCAAGAAAGAATGGCAAGCGCCGGGCGGGAAATGGGTTATCTATCGATTCGGGCACACGACGATGGGTACCATCATTCAACCGGCACAGTGGAAGGCGACCGGTTTTGAGTGCGACAAGATGAGTCAAGAAGCAGTTAGTTTTCACATGACTCACGTGATTGGAGAGATTCAGAAACATCTTGGTGACCTCATTGGGACCGGCTTCACGCATGTCCACCTCGACAGTTACGAGGCAGGAATGCCCGGTTGGACACCCAAGATGCGCGAGGAGTTTTCCAAACGAAGGGGATACGATCTGACACCGTTTTTGGCGACACTTGCCAAGCGCACTGTCGGCAGTGAAGAGGAAACCAAAAAGTTCCAGTCCGATTTCCTCGAAACAATCAAAGACCTTTACCGAGATGTCTACTTTACAACAGTCCAACAGATGCTCCATGCGGCGAAGCTAACGTTTCTTTGCGAACCTTATGGCGGGCCGTGGCGGCAGGATGACATCTTGCCCAAGATTGATCGAGTGATGACCGAATTCTGGACTTTCGACGGCCAATACGGTCCGTTTGAGGTTGATCCCACCATCGCCGCCTTGCGCAAGTCCGGCCAGAATATCGTCGAGGCGGAAGCCTTCACTGGACTACCCGTCGACAGTCGGTGGACCGAGACACCCGCATGGCTCAAACCGATTGGCGACGCTGCATATTGTGCGGGGATCAATCGGTTCATCCTGCATCGATTCACACAACAACCCTGGGATGAGCGGTACAAGCCGGGTGCGAGCATGGGCTGTTGGGGCACGCATTTCGACCGCACGCAGACGTGGTGGGAACCTAGCAAGGCGTTGGTGCGTTACTGGCAGCGCTGCCAAGCCTTACTGCAGTGGGGACAGATAGCCCCACTGGATTTTTCGGCAACCGGATTGCCAGTCAAAGCGATCCACCGACGCACGGAAGCGGCTGATCTCTGGTTCGTGGCCAATACTCAGCGTACTGGTGGTGAAGCACGTTGTGTTTTCAACGTAACGGGCAAACAACCGGAGTTGTGGAATCCTGTCACGGGCGAGAACCGCGACCTGCCGGAGTTCAAAGATGCCGACGGCAAAACCGAGTTCACACTGAAGTTTGCTCCCTCAGAAAGTTTCTTCGTGGTCTTCCGCAAGTTGGGTAAACCCTCGTCCGGTGCGAACTTCCCGGCTCTGAAGCAGGTTACCGAAATCAGCGGACCTTGGAATGTGAGTTTCGATCCGAAATGGGGCGGTCCGACATCGGTGAAGTTCGATAAGCTGGAAGACTGGACGAAACGCCCGGAGCCGGGCATCCGCTATTACTCCGGTACCGCGATCTATCAGACGACCTTTGATGGAGAGGCGGGCTGCCATCTCGATCTCGGCGTCGTGAACCACATCGCGCGCGTCCGGCTCAATGGAAGTGACCTCGGCGTCATCTGGACCGCGCCATGGAGCATACGCCTGCCAACGGGTCTGCTCAAGGCCAAGGGCAATCAACTTGAGATCGAAGTGACCAATGTCTGGGCCAACCGCCTGATCGGCGACGAACAGGAACCGGCGGATTGCGAGTGGTCGCCGGGCCACCACTTCAAGGGGCAGGGCGGATTTCTCAAGCGCTTCCCCGACTGGTTTGTGAATAACCAACCAAGGCCGTCAAAAGGCCGCTACTGCTTTACCACATGGAACTACTTTACCAAAGACTCGCCGCTGATTCCATCCGGCCTGCTCGGTCCGGTCACCATCCAATCAGAAAAATAAGCGCCCTCTTCATAAAAAAAACATTCCACTCTTTTCGATCGGACGAACTTCCAAGCCTGCGGATAACAGCCGACGAAGTCAGGCTTATCCCAGAGCACTCACACTCCTACTCATGTCATCTAAAAATCACCGCCCCTTCTTTCTCACACTCCTCGTCGTGATCCAAGGAACACTCGCCGCCATGGGCGAACAGAGCACGCCTCAATTGACCGAAACTCCCAAGCAAACCGAGGAACGCCTTGCTTGGTTTCGCGACGCCAAGTTCGGCCTCTTCATCCACTGGGGACCCGCAGCCTTGAGCGGCGAGGAAATCAGTTGGGGCATGGCAGGACGCATCGAAGGGGGCGCCCAGCACATGAAGGTTCCCCGCGAGACATACATGAACCTCTATAAGGACTTCAACCCTGTTAAGTTCCAGCCCGACGAGCTCGTCTCCCTCGCCAAAAACGCCGGCATGAAATACCTCGTTTTTGTCACCAAACACCACGACGGATTCTCACTCTGGCCCACCAAGGAAAAACGCTTTCCTGAAAACGCGGACTACCCCGTCCACTACAGCATCGCCGACACCCCCTATAAGAAGGACCCCCTGCGCATGGTCCAACAAGCCGCTAAAAAACAAGGCCTCAAGCTCGGTTGGTATTACAGCACCCGTGACTGGACGCACCCCGCATACCTGCAAGGCGACAACATGGCTTATAACAACTACTATGAAAACCAGGTCGAGGAACTGCTCCGCGAATACGGTCCTGTTGACATGCTCTGGTTCGATCACTGCTTCGAAAAATGGAGCCAATACACGATCCCTCGCCTCTACGAAAAAATGTATGCGCACAATCCAAAGCTCCTTGTCAACGACCGCGCCGCTAAAGGTCTCACTGACATCCCCGCCGAGTTTGCGCCCCTGCGCCAAGGCGACTTCGACACCCCCGAAAACCGTATGGGTGCCTTCCAACATGGCCGCGCTTGGGAGTCCTGCATGATCCTCTCTCCCCACGAAGACCATGGTGGCTGGTCCTACCGCCCCGATGCAAAAACCCGCAGCCTTACCGAGACAATCCGCCTCCTCTCGTCCTGCGTCTGCGGTGACGGCAACATGCTTCTCAACCTCGCCCCCCTTCCCGATGGATCCATCCGCCCAGAGGAAAAAGCTATCCTCGAAGGCATCGCACCGTGGATCAGAAAAAACGGCGAAGCCATCTACGCCACCCGCGGCGGTCCTTGGATCAATGGCCCTTGGGGCGGATCCACCTACCGCGGTAAGCAAGTTTACCTCCACCTCATCGATCCCACCGACGAGCCCTACATTTTCAACCGCCTTCCTCAGAATATCCTCGCCGCCACCACAATCGACGGCCAAGAAATCCCCTTCTCACAAAACTCCAAAAAAGGCACCATCTCCCTCACCCTGCCAAAAAGTGCCCGCGACTCACACGTCAGCATTATCAAGCTCACCCTCGACAAGGAAGTCCAGGAGGTGCTGTACGGTCCCGCCCTTGCCAATCAGCAGGCCAACGACATCCCAGGCACCCTCACCTTCCACCCACGAAACGCTGAGCACAAGGGAGACCTACAAGTGACTAGCTCAGGAGAAAGTAGCGTCCTGACCCATTGGAACAATCCCAAGGACACTGCCAACTGGCCCCTCGAAATCGACAGTCCCGGCACCTACACCGTCCAACTAACCACTTCCGCCACCGAAGCCGGATCAACCCTCTCCGTTGTGTTAGGGAAGACCACAACCCTGCACACCCTTGTTCCCCGAACTGGCGGTGAGCACAACTATCAGAGCTATCAAATCGGCAAGGTTACCTTCCCCAACGCGGAAAGCATCCAACTCCTCCTCTGCCCCAACGACGATGGCAACTGGAAGCCCATCCAAGTGAAAGAAATAAAACTCATTCCCTACAATTCATCTCATGATTAGAAGTATCACTCTTGCGGTTCTTGTCGCGACGACACTCATCTCACGTGCAGCGGAACCAGACGCCATGTGGAGCTACAAAAAAGTCGACGGCAAGGACCTTCAACTGTCGGTCTTTCTGCCTGCGGGCTATATGGATTCAACGGCGAAATTTCCGACTATTGTGGTCTTCCACGGAGGCAGTTGGACCGAGGGCGAGCCAAGTTGGCATTATCCAGATTGCACCTACTGGAGCGGCAGAGGGATGATCGCCGTTTCCGTGGACTACCGACTCAAAACCCGAGACGGCGTGGAAGTCCCCCTCACGTGCGTCAAGGACGCAAAGTCGGCTGTTCGTTTCCTCCGCAAGAATGCCACCAAGCTGAAGGTCGACACTAACAAAGTAGTCGTCGCAGGGGACTCCGCGGGCGGTCAACTGGCTGCAGCAACCGCTACCCTCACCCGTGCCGATACCAATGACGAACAGGACGATCTTTCCGTGTCCTGTAAACCCGATGCCGTGATTCTTTATAGCCCCTATATGAAATGCAAAGCCGAACTCTCGCCGCCCGAGCATATCGTTAAAGACCTGCCTCCGTTCATCACTTTTCTGGGAGATCAGGATCAGGCAATCAGCGTCGCCGAGTTAAAGTCTTTCCACGAAGCTCTGCGACTGGCGGATAACTCGTCATCCTTGTATATCGGCAAAGGCGCCAAACACGGATTCTGCAACGGCCGCAATCCGCACAATCCGTTTTTCTACTGGTCTTTGGAGCTGGAGGATCGATTTCTCGTGAAACATGGTATCCTCTCCGGCCCTTCAAAGGTGGACATTCCAGACGGTGTCAAACAACTCCAAGCCGGAGACTTCGATGTATACGATGGCGTAGTGCCGTGAACGGCATTCTCAATTTCCGTTCCACCCAAGTGGTTGACGCAAGCCACTGCAGCACCGAAGCTCTGGCATTCCAGATTCGCGGAGAATTCACCTCATCCGGTGAACCCTTCAGCCGGAAAGCGCGATTTCAAAAAGCATGATACCTGTCAGAACATTCGCGGCCCTGTTCTTACTGGCAGGCGTGATGCAAGGGGCGCCCACCTCAGTGGATTTCAATGCGCGGATTCGTGCACTTTCCTTGTCGGACCTCAAGCAGCGACTCGTGACCATAGACCATGAACTCGGTCAGCTTGCCTCATTGAGTCTGCGGAGCGGCGTTGGTTCCATGGGTTATCGATCGCAAGTCCACACATCCCCCACCGAACCGGAATGGATTCAGCTCGATCTCGGCAACGAAGTGCCAATCGACCAAATCGTTTTGGTTCCAACCCTCTGGCGCAACACCACGACCGGATTCCAAGCCGACGGTTTCCCACGCGAATTTAGAATTGTCGCAGGTACCCGCAGTGATGCGGTTGGCAAGGTGGTGGCGAGTTTTGGGCCCTCGGCCCGACTGCTGCCACGGGTCGCCCCACTCGTCGTATCATGCCCCGGGACGGTCGCATCATGGATACGGGTGGAAACTACGGTCATGTCACCACGCGCGTGGGACGGCAAATATATCTTTCAGTTGGCCGAGATACTCGTTTTTAACGGCGAGGAGGACGTTGCGCTTCGAAGACCCGTACAGATCCCATCACCCGATGCAACCCACGGTCTCGGATGGGACAGTAAATACATGGTCGATGGCTTCATTCCCTATCTGATGGATGCGGCCAATGGCGATCAAAGTCTCGCATTCGTCAGTGGAGTCGGTATCGGCGGACATCCAGACCTCACCCTCGACCTTGGCGAGAGCCTTCCGCTGGATCGTATCCACTATCATCCCACCGAGCTCAGCGATACAGTCCCCCAGTCCATCAGCGATGGCTTTGGCGTCCCCCAACACTTTGTGCTGGAAGGAGCAAACCATCCGGATTTCTCGGATGCGCTACGACTGGTCGACTACCAAGTGGAATCCACCTATGATATCGGCCCTATCATCATGCGGCGCTTTCCAGCCAGCTCTTGCCGCTACGTCCGGCTGACGGCCGTTGTGCCATTCATGAATGCCCTTCAACAGACGAAAGGATCTCAGTTTGGTGCCGCAGAAATCGAACTGTTTTCCAAAGGGCGCAATGTGGCACATGGGAAAAAATTTGAAACGGATTTCACGATCACCCAAAACGCACGGTCGCTTTCCTCGCTGACCGATGGTCGCAATCTTTATGGCCGAATCCTGCCCATCAGGGATTGGCTGAATCAATTGGCCCGACGCCATGACCTCGAAGTAGAACGTCCCTTCATCCGCATGGATTTGGACTATCGCTATGCGCGCCAGAAAGCCAATATCAACATCCTAGGCTGGCTAGCCGTGCTACTTACCGCAGGGATCATATCCATCATCCTCATCGAACGCATGAGGCGGATGCGCCAGATCGCCCGCATCCAGGAGCGCCTTGCGGCTGACCTGCACGACGAACTGGGCGCCAATCTCCACACCATCGGTTTGCTGAGTGATCTCGCCGCAGACACCGGCAATTCCCCGGAGCAAATCGCCATGCTCTATCAGCGGATCCGCTCGGAGACCGAACGCTCTGGCATTGCCGTGCGTCATTGCAGCGACATGTTGTCAGCTAAGGGACTCTACACCGACCTCCTGACCGATATGACGCGTGCATCCAACAGGATCATGGCGAAATTCGAACATGAAATTTCGATCGAAGGAGAGGAATATCTCAAGGCGCTGCTGCCCCGCACTCGCGCTGATCTTTTTCTGTTTTATAAGGAATGCTTGGTCAACATCAGTCGCCACTCCGGAGCCAACAAATACAGGACCAAACTAAGAGCCAAGCCCGACAGAATCCTATTGGAAATCTGGGATAATGGCCGTGGACTGGAAAGCCTCGAAAAAGGCAGAGCGCCATCCTCACTCATGCGCAGGGCCAAATTGCTGGGTGCCGCAGTCGCAGTCAAAATCCCCCCCGAGGGAGGAACCTGCATCACGCTAAACCTAAAAACCCGAAAATTGGGATTTCACAAATGATCAACAATACGATGAATCGAAAAATCCGCGTCATGATGGTAGAGGATCACCCGGAATACCGCGAAATCGTTGAGCTCGCCTTGGGCAGAGAACTTGACATGGAACTGACCAGCCAGTTTGGAACCTCGGAGCGAGCCTTGCGCAGTCTTCGGGATCGTAAAGGGCACGATGAACCGGATATCATTCTTCTCGATCTCCATCTCCCTGGCGTCGGCGGCTTGGATTCGATCCCTCATTTCAGCACCGAGATTCCCGATGCCAAAATCATCATCCTCACCCAGTCCAATCGGGAAGATGATGTGCTCAAGGCGATTATGCTCGGAGCATCCGGCTATCTGCTGAAATCCTCCACCGTCAAACAACTCACCGAAGGCATCCGCAACGTCATGACAGGTGGGGCCTCGCTCGATGCCAAATTGGCGAATATTGTCCTCAAGACGCTGAAAAGCAAACTAAAGCCGAACGAAATCGAGAACCTGCTCACCAAACGGGAGTTGGAAGTACTCACGATGCTGGCGGAAGGCCATGTGAAGAAGGAAATCGCTGATCGGCTCCAGATCGGTTTCACCACCGTGGTCTCCCATGTCACGCATATCTATGAAAAGCTCAACGCCCCTAATGCGCCCGCCGCCATTGCCAAGGCGTTTCAGTTAGGAATCCTCCCCATCAGTAAATTGGATTGATTCC